>PMXH01000248.1 GCA_003165855.1 Acidobacteriaceae bacterium
GACGACGTGGAACAGACCTGCGGGGGCACGCTGCTGAAAGCCGCTCAGCGCGGGCAGCGCACGGGCATACTCGATCTGACGCAGGGCGAAATGGGTACGCGCGGTACCGCTGAAGACCGCGCCCGCGAGGCGGGGGACGCGGCAAGAATTCTCGGCGCAGGCTGGCGCAGGGCGCTCGATATTCCCGATGGCCGGGTCGAAAACACCTGGGAGAATCGGCTGAAGGTGGCAAGCGTGATCCGCGAGACGCGGCCGCGCGTGGTGATTCTGCCTTANNCGCTCGGCTCTCAGCCTTCAGCTATCAGCCAAGCCAGTTCCGGCGCGGAGGGCAGCGCCGATAAGAGAGAGGCGCTTAAGCCGCATCGTCCTTTCAAGATCATCTATGCCACGCTCTACTACGACGTGCGTCCGACGTTCGTGGTGGACATCAGCGAGCAGTTCGAACAGAAGTTCGCCTCCATTCTGGCCTACAAGTCGCAGTTCAGCGATCAGGAGGCCGGCAAAGACCTCTTCCCTGCCCACGACGAGATTCGCGCGCGGGTGGAGTCGATGGCGCGGTATTACGGCGCGCTGGGCGGAGTGACCTACGCCGAGCCGTTCTTGCAGAAGGAAGTCGGACTGGTGGAAGATTTGTTGGCGATTCCCGTGAAGTCGATCTGACGGAGAGGAGCTTCTCTCTATTCCACGTGTCATCCCGNNAGCGAGGGACCTTGGTGTTTGCCTCCGCGACCATGACTGCCGGCGCAGGCAGGAACCAAGATCCCTCGCTGCGCTCGGGATGACAAGCGTCTGATGACAAGCGTCTTTGGAAGCGTTCTCTTCTACTTCTTCAACGCAACCGCCAGCCCGTCGCGAATGGGCAGGATCGTAGTGAAGAAATCCTGCGAGTTGTAAAGCAGGCGGTTGAACTCGAGAATCGCCTTAGTTTGCGGGTCTTTAGGATTTTTCTCCGCGACCCGGCCGCTCCACAAAACGTTATCCGTAATGAAGAGGCCGCCCTTGCGAAGGCGCGGCGATACCAGGCGCAGCACCCGCGGGTAATCTTCTTTATCGACGTCGTTGAAGATGATGTCGTACTGCTGCTTCTGCTCGGAGAGAACTTCCAGAGCGTCGCCGGTATGGACCGTGATGCGGTTGGAAACGCGGGCGCGATCGAAGTAACCGCGAGCCCGCTCGGCGTTCTTGGGGTCGCCGTCCGTGTAGACGACTCGGCCTTTGTCGCCGACCGCCTGCGCCCACCAGATGGTCGAGTATCCAATCGCTGAGCCCAACTCGAAGACAGTCTTGGCATTGATCATCAGGGCGAGTTGTTGCAGCACGCGCGCCACGGCCGGGCCAACAATGGGGATTTTATGCTTGGTCGCGTAGTCTTCCATTTCGACCAGAACTTCATCACGCTGGGGAAGCATGGAGTACAGGTAGTCATCGACTGGACCGGTGGTGGTGAAGTCATAATGCCGCCAGGTTGGTTTGTCTTCTTTTTGTTTATTTGCAGCCACGTGTCTCCCTCGAAGTTATGGATCGCTGTGGTGGTTCTCCGCTATCTTTTTCTCGATGTTCTCAATGACTGACGGTTACACCCGGCTTCATAGCAATGATTTCGACGCCCGGCACAAGTTTCTGCAGTTCGGCCGGAGTTCCCGTCAAGACCGGGAACGTGCCAAAGTGCATGGGAATCACCGCTTTCGGCTTGAGCAGGTTGCAGGCGTAAGCGGCCTCGCGCGGTCCCATCGTGAAGTGGTCGCCGATGGGCAGCATGACGATTTCAGGAGCGTATAGCTCGCGAATGATTGCCATGTCGCCGAACACGTTGGTGTCTCCGGCGTGGTAAATCTTGACACCGTTCTCGAATTCGACCACGTAACCGCAGGCTTCGCCGCCGTAAATAAGCTGGTCGCCGTCCTGAATGCCGCAGGAGTGATCGGCGTGAACCATGGTGACTTTGATGTCTCCGATCTTCTGCGTGCCGCCTTTGTTCATCATGGCGATTTGCTTGGCGCCTTTTTTCTCCAGCCATCCGCACAATTCCGGGATGCCGACCACCTGCGGATTGTGCTGTTTGATGATTTCGACAGCGTCGCCAATGTGGTCGCCGTGACCGTGCGTACACAAAAGAACGTCGACGGTCTTCACCTTCTTCTCGGAAGCCGGGCACATCGGGTTGTTCATGATCCAGGGATCGATAATGACGGTCTGCCCGCCGGGGGTTACGATACGAAATGTCGCGTGGCCGAGCCACGTAAGTTCAACGCCTTTGAGATTCATAAGTAAAAGCTCCGGATCGCGATAAGAAACCACCCAACCAGAATGGCGAGTTTAGTTTAATATAAAGCGCCATGACAGAACTCAAGGTGTTGATTTCGCGGGAAGAGATAGCGGAACGGGTCGCTGAGCTAGGCGCAGAAATTACGCGCGACTTCGCGGGACAGCCGGTGATCCTGGTCGGCGTATTGAAAGGCTCCGCGGTTTTTCTTGCCGATCTGGCGCGGCAGGTGAACCTAGACGCTACCTTCGATTTTATTGGAGTCTCGAGCTATGGGAACCGTCCCAGCCCCACGCAGGAACTCCAGAGCGGGTGGGATTCCACCGGTGAGGTGAAGTTGACGAAGGACGTCGACCAGTCCATGAAGGATAAGAATGTAATTGTCGTGGAAGACATTCTCGACACGGGATTGACGCTCACTGTGCTGAAGAAGCTGCTGATGGCGCATCAGCCTCGATCGCTGAAGATTGCCGCTCTGCTCGACAAGCCCTCGCGCCGTATCGAGAAGATCGAGGCCGACTACGTAGGCTTCTCCATTCCCAACCTCTTTGTGATTGGTTACGGCATGGATTACGCCGAGCGNNAGTACCTAGTACCTGGTACCCAGTACAACGCAGCCCATCGGCGCTTAGTACTAGGTACTGGGTACTCAAAGCATGGCTGCTATCATAGAAAAAACAAATGGGATCGGTTCTGAGCAAGCACGAAAAACATCTGCAGGTTGATCCGTTGTTGTTGGAGGTCGCCGACGTCATGGCAACGTCGCTCGATCTGGATACGACTTTGCGCCNNTGCGGAGGTGGTGCGTAAAGTCATCGACTATGAAATCTTCGCCATCCTCCTTCTCAACGAAAAAACTCAGGAGCTGCGCTTCCGGTTTCAAGTGGGATATCCCGCGGAGTTCGCCGAGCGTGCGCGCATCAAGGTGGGCGTGGGAGTGACCGGACTGGCCGCCCAACAGGGGCAGACAATTCTGATCGATGACGTGACGCAGGATCCCAGATACGTCGCTGCTCTCCCTAACGTGCGTTCGGAACTGGCTGTACCCCTGATCTACAAGAACCGCGTGATTGGAGTAATTGACCTGGAGGCGCGAGATCCGGGTTATTTTAATGAAGAGCATAGCCGGCTGTTGAGCCTGATCGCGTCGCGCATGGCGGTTGGGATTGAGAACGCTCAACTCTACACGCGCACTACAAGGCAAGCGCGGATTCTGCTGATGCTGAACGAGATCGCGCGCGAGTTGACCTCAATCCTGAATCTGGACGAACTGTTGGGGCGGATCGCGGAACTGCTGCGGCGCTTGATCGATTTTCAGATGTTCAGCATCCTTCTGCTGGATGCCGCTGGTGAAAAACTGCAGCATCGCTTCTCGCTGCGCTTCAACGAAAATGTCCACCTGAAGAACGATATCCCACTGGGGCGAGGGTTGGTGGGTTCTGCGGCGGAGACCAGACAGGCTGTGCTGGTGCCCGACGTGAGCAAAGACCCCCGCTACATCGAAGGCAACCCGGAAACGCGATCGGAACTGGCCGTGCCGCTGGTCTATAAGGACAAGGTGATTGGAGTGCTCGACCTGGAGCACACGCGGCGCGGCTTTTTTACCGACGATCACAAGCGCACCATGATGACTCTGGCGGCGCAAGTGGCGATTGCCGTTGAAAACGCGCGCTTGTATGAGGAGATTGCGCGGCAGGAGCGCCGCCTGGAGCGGGATCTGGCGCTAGCCCGGGAATTGCAGATGCGCCTGCTCCCGCAGACGCTGCCCAAGCAGGCACATTTGGAATTAGCCGCGAAGTTTGTTCCCGCGCGAGCCATCGGAGGAGATTTATACGACTTCATCCCCTACTCGCTTTCGAGGCTGGGAATTGTGATTGGTGACGTCAGCGGAAAAGGCGCGCCGGCTGCCATTTATGCGGCCCTGGTTAGCGGAATTCTGCGCTCGCATGCGCCCATTGAACCCGGCCCCGCCGAGATGCTCAAAGCGGTGAATATGTCGCTGGCGGAGCGGCGCATCGAAGCACAATTCGTTTCGCTGATCTATGCGGTCTGGGACGATCAGCACCGAATCCTCACCGTGGCCAACTCGGGCCTGCCGCGTCCCATTCACGTACAAGACGGGAAGAACCATGTGATTGAGGCAACTGGTTTGCCGCTGGGGCTTTTCGACGATGCGGACTACGACGAGTTTCGATTCCGCATGAAGCCGGGAGACATGTTTGTCTTCTTCAGTGACGGCATTCTGGACGCGCGCAACCGCAACGGAGAAATGTTTGGGCGCGGGCGGGTGGAGCAGATTGTGGCGGAGTGTAAAGGACGAACCGCCGATTGCGTTGTGGACTCGCTGTTCAAAGCCGCGGCCGAGCACTCCGCCGGGGTTGAAACCTTCGACGATCAAACCGTGGTGGCGATCAAGGTGAAAGATAGCGCCGCGCCCGCGTCCTCCAAACGGAAATGACGCGGCGTAAAGAATCTGCGAGGCTTTTCCACCGTTCCGAGCGTCCTCCGGGATTCGTTCTTCGCGAGCACCGGAAAGGCATTTTGCGTGGCGGAGCGGATTTCATCCTGCACTGCGACGATGTTCCGCTACCCCATCTGGCAAAGCGCTACGGAACGCCTCTCTATGTTTATTCGGCGACGGCGATTCGGGATCGGCTGGCAGCCTTCGAGAGTGCGTTTTCCGGCGTTCCGCACACGATCTGCTACTCCGTTAAAGCGAATTCCAATGTGAACATTCTGCGTCTGCTGGCAAGGCAGGGCTGCGGGTTCGATGTAGTTTCCGGCGGCGAGCTGGAGCGGGTACTTGTCGCCGACCGCCGCGCGGCCAGGAAGATTGTGTTCTCAGGTGTGGGAAAGTCTCGCGACGAGATCACAGCGGCGCTGAAGGCCGGGATTCTGTTGTTCAATGTGGAGAGTGAATCGGAACTTGAAGTTCTGGCAGAGTGCGCAATCCGGCTGCGCATGATCGCGAGCGTAGCTCTTCGAGTAAATCCTGACGTAGCGGCGGATACGCATCCTTACATTTCTACGGGCCTGCGCAAGCATAAGTTTGGAGTGCCGATCAGCCGTGCGCGCGAGCTTTACGCCAAGGCCGCTGGAGCGCGAAGCCTGCGGGTCGCGGGAGTCAGCGTTCATATCGGCTCGCAGATNNGCGGCCATGAACGATCTGATCCGTCCAGCGCTCTATGGGGCCTATCACGAAATCGTTCCCGTAATTCAGTCCAGCGAGCTGGCAGCTAAGAAGAAAGAAACTGTGGATGTGGTCGGTCCGATCTGTGAGTCCGGAGACTTTTTCGCGCGCGATCGGGAATTGCCTCGCGTGGAAGAGGGGGACTTGCTTGCGATTCTTGATGCTGGAGCTTATGGAATGGCGCTGGCTTCGAATTACAATACGCGTCCGCGGCCAGCCGAGGTGTTGGTGAGTGGAAAATCAGCCCGGCTCATCCGGCGGCGGGAGAAAGTGCGGAATCTGTATTCCGAGGAGTTGTAGATTGATGATTGATGACTATGGAGCGTGCACAAGCAATCTTAACAACGATACAATTCCAATTTTGATATAACATTCTCGAAGACGAACGGGCGTGGGGAGAAAGCTCAAATTCGGGGACCTCGTTGAAATAAAGACTTCCAAGGGTCTGGCTTACGCAATGTATACGCACCGCCATACCAAGCATCCCAAGTTTGGTGCTGTGATCCAGCTATTCGACCGCAATTACGATACGCGACCCCTCGACCTGACGGATGTTGTGCGTGCTCCGATCCGATTTGCCACCTTTTTTCCTCTGCAAGCAGCTGTGAACCAAGGGCTCGTTGAAGTCGTCGGCAATCTTCCCGTACCCGAAAATCTCGAACCATTTCCTGTTTTTCGCAGTGCTAATATCGACCCAAGGACGAAGCAAGTACGAGATTGGTGGTTGCGCGATTTGGAGACGGAGAAAACTTGGCGGGTCGCCGCCTTGACGCCTGAACAAAGGAAACTCCCCATTCTCGCCGTTTGGAACCAAGCTTTCTTGGTCCATCGGATCGAGGAAGGATGGCGACCCGAAAACGATTCGAGGTAAGATTTTCGAGGTAAAGATTTTTTCGCAGCTAAGCCCCGAACCACGCGATTTTCGGTAGATAGCGCTAGCTTCGTTTTGCAAACTGACTGACGATTTCCTTTTCCCAAGGGTGCGCACGTTGTTGATTGTTGATAAAACCCTGACTACGGGTTTTTCAATCAGCCCTCAACAATCACAAAATCAACAACCTTTATCTTTCTCCCCACTTCAGCTTAGTGCGGAGCACGTGGAAGAAATCAGTGTCGGTGCGATACAGGCTAATGCTGTGCTCGGAGCGTCGGCAACGAACTCGGTCTCCGTCCCGCAAATCGAGACCGGGCTGGCCGTCCAGGCTGAGGTAAGCCACTTCTTCGACGCTGCGCAGCAGGATTTCGACCACAGCCGAATCAGGGACCACCAGCGGGCGATGCGTGAGCGAATGTGGCGCGACTGGCGTAATCACAAAGGCGCTGACCGTTGGCATGACTACGGGGCCGCCTGCGGAGAGCGAGTAGGCAGTCGAACCCGTGGGCGTGGCCACGATCATGCCATCGGCGCGGTAGCTAGAGACGAAGACCTTGTCTACAAAGAGGTCATAATTATTTAAGCGAGCCAGAGCGGTCTTGTTGACCACGGCGTCGTTGAAAACCATGTAGCTTCCCAGAACCGCTTCGCCGCGCAGTAAATCACACTGCATCAGCGAACGTTGCTCCACGGCGGCGCGGCCCTGCGCGATGGAGTCGAGCATGCTAAATAGCGAGCCGAGCGGAACGTCGGTGAGGAAGCCGAGCGAACCCAGATTCACTCCAACGAGAGGAGCGTCGGTTGCGGCCGTGGCTCGGGCCGCCGAGAGTAAAGTCCCGTCGCCGCCCAACACCACCACCAGATCCAAAGGCCGCGCCGACATTTGCGAGCGCAGCACTTCTTCCTGTCCGTTGGAATACTTGGCCGTCTCCGGATCGACGATGACCTTGTAACCATGGGCGTGAAACCACTCCAGCAGTTCGGGAACGGTACGCGCAACTTCTGGCCTGTCCGGGCGGGAGATAATGGCCGCGACTTTCGATTGAGACGAGGGCTTGCTTGCCATGTTTGAAAGAGACAAAGGAAGATTGTACAGAATTCGAGCCAAAAAGCTTTGACGACGATGGATTAAAAGACTCCCCAGAGGAGAAACTCGCGGTTCCCTTCCGCGCCCAGGATCGGCGATTCGACCACATCCGTGCTAGTACAGGCCAAGTCCAGCAAAGCTCTCTTCACCTTCTCGACCGACGCCATCTGAGCGGCCTCGTCACGCACAATGCCTCCTTTGCCGACGAATTCCCTTCCCGCCTCGAATTGAGGTTTGACGAGGACGATCACTTGGCGGCCGCGGCGCTGTTCGCCAGACGGCGGCAAGGCGGCGTTTACAACAGGAGGGAGAACTAATGTCGCGGAAATGAACGCAACGTCGATTACGATGAGGTCGACCATCTCGCCGATGACTTCCCCGGTCACATAGCGGGCGTTGACTTTCTCCAGCAATCGAACCCGGGAATCCTGGCGCAGTTTGAAATCCATCTGCCCGTAGCCGGTGTCGATCGCGATTACACGAGTCGCGCCATGCTGCAGCAGACAGTCCGTAAAGCCGCCGGTGGAAGCGCCGACATCGAGACAGACCTTGCCCGTGACGTCGATATGCCAGTGTTCAAGCGCGCGCTCAAGTTTGAGCCCGCCCCGGCTGACATACTTCAGATCTTCGCCGAGCAACCGGATCACGGCGTCCTCTGCGACTTGCGCACCAGACTTGTCGAGCTTCTGGTCGTTAACCAATACTTTTCCCGCGAGAATGAGAGCCTGGGCCCGCTCTCGCGAGGCGGCGAGTCCGCGATCGAGGAGGAGTTTGTCGAGTCTGAGTTTCACGGTTGTCTCGTCACCAGATTTCTTAGCCGCGATCCATGGGCAGGCGCGGTCGCACCACGAAAGTGCCAGCCCCTGCTCCGGTGCAAAGAGCTGAAGCGACTCTCGCTTGAATCACTTACAAAGATACGGTCGTGCTTTTCCACAGAATTATCCTCGATTGTGTTGAAAACTCCATCGCGCGGAGGCACGCTTCAGCGAGAAAAAGAAGAGCCGCCCGACAATGGGCGGCTCAAGATTCTCGAACTGGCTCGACTACCCAGCCACTTCTTCCAGCAACTTCTGGTCGATGTCAAAATTCGAATGCACGTTCTGCACATCGTCCTGATCTTCCAGCGCTTCCATCAACCGGATCATGGTCGACGCCTGCTGTCCTTCCAACTTGATGTAGGTGTCAGGAATCATGCTCACGCTGGACGAAGCAGGCTCAATACCCGCCTTCTTTAAGGCCTCGAGCATGCCTTCATAGGCGGAAGGCGCAGTCAGGATCTCCCAATTCTCGCCATCGTCAATCGGCTCATCCTCGCCGTTCGCTTCGATGATGATATTCATCAGGTCGTCCGCCTTGGTCGCCGACTTCGGGATGAGGATGTCGCCCTTTTTGTGGAACATATACGCGACGGCACCGGCTGAGGCCATATTGCCGCCGTTCTTGCCAAAGCAGTGGCGGATTTCGCTGACAGTACGGTTGCGGTTATCGGTGTTGATGTCGAGAAGAACCGCAACGCCGCCCGGGCCGTAGCCTTCGAGCGAAAACTCTTCGTAGGTCGCGCCGGGCAGTTCGCCGGTGCCCCGCTGAATGGCGCGCTTGATGTTATCTTGGGGCATGTTCTCGCTCTTGGCGGCGAGGATGGCGCCGCGCAGACGTGGGTTGGTGTCAGGATCGCCGCCGCCGTTCTTCGCGGCAATACTGATTTCCTTGATGAGGCGGGTAAAAATCTTGCCGCGCTTGGCGTCGAGCGCGCCCTTCTTGTGCTTGATTGTGGCCCATTTTGAATGGCCAGACATAGCTAGACCTCGTATCTAATGATCTTGATTGGCGCGGGATTCGCCCGTAGAGGGAATCACAGGCTGCCTCGATAAGTCTGCAGGCGAACGGAAATTATAGCACGACTCTCTTCCGCCGATTGCTAGATTACCCTCATGATAAACAGGGGCGAGCGGCAGATCAAGCACGGCACAGACAAGCAGAACGGAGAGTGTTCCCTATTCGGTTATTGACTGCAGTGGACATGCGCCCTAACATGCCAGCGGGGCGCTCTCGCATATGACTGATCAGGTCATAGGTCACTACCGGATTCTCGAGAAAATCGGTGCGGGAGCCATGGGCGAGGTTTTTCGGGCTCGGGACGAAAGGCTGGGCCGCGATGTCGCTCTAAAGCTGATTCGTCCCGCTTCCAGCGACAACCCAGACCATCTCCGCCGTTTTGAACTGGAAGCTCGTGCCGCCGCGGCCCTGAATCATCCCAACATTGTCGCTATTTATGACGTAGGGCTTGAAGCAGGATCTCCTTACATCGTTTGCGAATTGCTGGAAGGCAAGACCCTGCGCCAACGACTGTCAGAAGGAGCACTGCCGGTTCGGCTGGCGGTGGACTACTCGCTGCAGATCGTACAAGGTCTCATCGCGGCTCATGATCGCCGCATCATTCACCGTGACCTCAAGCCCGAGAATCTGTTTGTAACCAGGGATGGCCGGGTCAAGATCCTCGACTTCGGCGTGGCCAAGCTTCAATCTGCTCCGGGAGAAGCCGGACGCCCGGTGGAAGATTTGACCACGGTAACCCGGAGTGGGGCGGTGATCGGTACTGTCGCTTACATGTCGCCTGAGCAGTTACGCGGCAAGACGGTCGACCACCGCAGCGACCTCTTCAGTGTGGGCGCGATTCTCTATGAAATGCTGACCGGGCGGCGAGCCTTTCACGGCGAAACCGAGGTGGACACGATTACTGCCGTCCTTCGCGAGGACCCTCCGGAGATCAGTCTGGAGGAGGCGAGGATCCCCATATCATTCCGGCAAATCGTCCGCCATTGCCTGGAGAAGGAGCCTGAGAAGCGCTTTCAATCGGCGCGCGATCTGGCATTTGCGCTGGACACTCTTTCAAGCACTTCCGGCGTAGGGACAGCACGCTTTGGTCGGGCAAAGTTCCAAGGAAAGATCCTGCCCTGGGCCTTAGTGGGAGCGCTCCTGATTGCGACGCTCCTGCTTGTGGGTAGGCAGGCACGGCTGGGCGCACCGTCGCTCAGCTACCGGCGCGTCACCTTTGAAGAGGGTACGGTGTATGCGGCACGCTTCGCGCCTGACTTTCACTCGGTCGTCTACGGTGCCGCCTGGAACGGCAAACCGCTACAGCTATTTTCCACCGTCGGGGAATCGGTTTCGACTCAACCGCTCAACCTCACGGATGCGAACTTGTTAGCGATTTCGAAGACCGGCGAACTGGCGCTAGTGCTTCACGGCGCTCACATGGCGCACCTTAAGATTGAACAGGGTACGTTGGCTCGCGCGCCTCTGGCCGGAGGTTCTCCGAGAGAGATGCTGGAAGACGTCACTTGGGCGGACTGGGGTCCGAACGGCGAATTGGCGGTGGTTCACCACGCTGAAGGGCGGGATCGCATTGAATACCCGATTGGCCATGTTTTGTACGAAAGCAATAGCTGGATCAGCCACGTCCGCGTGTCTCCACAAGCCGACAGGATTGCCTTCATCAACCATCCCATCATGTGGCATGATGGCGGGCTGGTTTGCGTGGTGGATCTTGCCGGACAAGTTCGGCCGCTCACCCGCGAGTGGGAATCAGCGGACGGCCTGGCCTGGAGTTCCGACGGAAAAGAAATCTGGTTTACGGCCGCCGAGAATAGTTACACCCGCGCCTTGCGGGCTGTAAGTATCAAGGGAGTAAGCCGGACAGTTCTAAAGATTCCGGCGGGATTGACCTTGCAGGATATGGCACCGGATGGTCGGGTGCTGGTGAGCCTGGATGCAGAACGTCTCGCCATGGCAACTTCTACGCGAGACGGCAAGGCGTCGGACATTTCCTGGCACGATTGGGATGTTGCCAAAGATATATCGCGGGACGGGCAGTCCGTGTTGTTCGAGGATGCAAGCGAAGCCGCGCCTCCTGACAGTTCAGTGGCGATTCGTAGAATCGACGGAACCCCACCCGTACAACTGGGGGAGGGGAGCGCAGGCGGGCTTTCCCCGGACGGCAAATGGGCGATTGCAATTATCCCAGGCAACCCGGGACGAATCACGCTTTACCCCATCGGTGCCGGCGAACCTCGAACGATTCCCGTGACCGGGCTGGAACACATCCACAGCGGCTCTTCTCATTTCCTGGCGGATGGGAAGCGAATCACCATCAACGGCAACGAACCCGGTCACGGAGTACGGTGCTATCTCGTGAACCTGGACGGGGGAAAGTTGACAGCGATAACCCCGGAAGGAATTACAGGCGGGTTGGTCTCGCCTGATGGTCAATATATTGTTGCCAACAACGGTCCGATCGCGGCAGTGTATCCGATCACTGGGGGTGCTCCGCATTCCATTCCCGGTCTCGAACCCGGCTTTGTTCCTTTGCAATGGTCGGAGGACAACTCGGCGGTTTATGGATATCGCCCCGGCCAGGTTCCAGCGAACGTGTACAAGGTTAACTTGGTCTCTGGCGCAAAGACTCTCATCCAGGAATTGCAGCCTCAGACGACTACAGGCGTGGTTAACATCGCTCCGGTGGTTGTGACGCGTGACGGTTCCCGCTTCGCCTACAGCTACTATCAGGTCTCCTCGGTACTCTTTGTCATTTCCGGTTTGCGATAGTCTGGCCGGAGCACAAGGCCAACCTACTCCAGTGACCCCGAAAAATCTGCCGGCACGTAATGGAAGAAAATGGAGGTCGAGGTATGTCCTGCGCCTAAGACGTCGCGGGAATGAGGCACTCTGGTTCCGCGGTAGACCAGGCCGTCACCAAGGGCCTGATAAACCGTGACTGCGCCTTCGGGAGTGTCGAGGCGGATCGGCCAGGAGGTCGCCAGGTCGGGCTCGGGAGAAAAATCCAGGCAGAGCGTAACGCTGAACTCGCACTGCTCCCGGTCAGTGTGCTTTTTCAGCTCGGCACCGCTCAGATAAGACGCCAGATAGACATAAGAGGGCTTGACCGGCTCTCCCGCGATGGCGCTTACCGCATTCGCAATCTGATGATGGAAAAATCGAGCGACACTCTCGTTGTGGGCAACGTATCGCCGTGAGCTCTGATAGTCGCCCAGTCTGATTGTTCCCTGCCGGATCGCATGCCGGTAGTAGCGCCGCAACGCAGCCAGATTGAAAGGGTGAATCAAGTTGCTGAGCGGTACGTATCCTTTCTCTCGAAACACCTGGGCATGCGGCCTGACGATTTCGGACCATTCCACAAGACGCCGCTCTGCATGGCCTGCAGGCGTCAAGATAGCGGCCTCGGCTAACAAGGACCGCATTTCGTTGCGGAGTGAAGCGGGCGCGGGTTCGCCTGTTTGAAGACGTAAAACAACCGCTTCCAGCTGAGCCCCCAGCCAGAACGGATGCAAAGATCCGGTTGTCGGGTCTCGCACCCAGGCTATCGTTCGTTGCAAGCTAAACCCGTCAAGCAAATGGCGACGAGCTTCCAGTTCTGCCGGCACTTGGCCAGGAGGCAGGACGGTGCAATCCGGATTGAGGAATAGCTGCTCAGGCAGGCCCTGCTGCAGCGATTGGGATCCCGCTGGACGGCGCGGAATCAGGTGAAGCGGCAACTCGTCGAGCAGACAATGGAATTGCCCGGGGGGCAGCGTCGCGGTTTGCGTTTGCCGCGATGCTACCCCCATCAGGCTTGCCATCCATTCAAGCCACGCCGTGTCTTTTATTTGTGAAGCCATCCGTTTAGGGTGAATCGGCTATCGGCGAAAGCCCGCGAGGGACAACGCACCGGGGTAATTTCGTGCAGCAGAGAACAGGGGAAAAACACGATCTGGTTCTGCTGGGGAACGATCGTCTGGTAGCTGCCGACGCTGAGGGGTTGCTCGCCTTTTTCGCGCGAGTCATGGATGCGTAACTCTCCGCCTTCGAACTGGCTGGGCTCGCGATGGAAAAAGTAGACGAACGTCATGCGCCGAGAAGCAATCCTCTCTTGCGCGTCGTCGCAGTGAGCGTGGAAGAAGTCGCCGTCATTGCTGGCCGTGATCTGGACTTCCGAGTGGGTAATCGGAAACTCCTCGATCCCAAGCTGCTCCAGCACCGCGGGCAGCACGCCGCGAACTCGGTTCAAAATGACTTCCTCATGCCGTCCCAAATCCATCAGCACCCGGGAGCGACGATGGCTGTAGTCAGTTACTCCTGGGGCTCCGGTGGGAGAAATCACCTCGCTGCCGCGAAATTCCGCCTCATGCTGCAGCGTGTATTGCATAAGCTCCTCAACCTCTTGCGGGGCGAGGAATTCGTCCAGCACAACGCACTGCGCGCGAACAACAGCAGGCGCGTCTAAGACGCCGACGCCGCTGCCGGAGTCGAATTGGCTTTGCCCTACGGCTTGCCGCACAGGTGCATTCTGGTGCCGCAGACTGATGCTCGGGGCCTGTGGTCCGCTCGGCGGTTGAGGTCCGCTGGGAGGGTGCGCGGGCGTATCATGCGGCCCGGAAGGCGGTTGAGGTCCGGTGCTTGGCGGCTGTGGGCCACCGAACACCGTTGCGGGTGTGTTCTCTTCCGTGCTAACCGAAGGCGCACTATTGGTAACGATTCGCTCGACGATGCTGCCGCCCAACAGAGCAAAAGCGCGTTGTGCCACGGTCTCGCCGACAGAGCGAGCGATGGCTGCGGTTACAGCCGATTGAGTCTCCGGACTGCTGCCGGACGCGGCCCTGGCATTTTGCAGAAGACTCGTCAGCAACTCCCGCTCTCGCGGGCTCAGAATCCGGTCATCCTGCATCAACGTTTCAGAAAAGGCATCGAGAATCTGTTTCGACGTCATTGAGCACACTCCTCCCTGTAATTACAAGGGCGTTTAAGTTCCGGTTGGGCAAAAAGGGAAGCGCTAACGCGGAGACAGTAACAGGAAACCGCCAACTTTTCAAACAGAATTTTGTTGCCCCAGAATCGCGATCTTGATTTTCAGATTGAATGCCCTACCTGCCGGCCATCGCACCCACCATCGAGTGAAAGACTTTCATCCCATCGGTGCAGCCAAGTTCGGGCTCGGCTGACCGTTCGGGATGGGGCATCATGCCAACGACGTTGCCGCCNNGCAATAACGAAATACGATGCGGTTGCCGCGTTGCAACTCCTTCAATGTCTCCTGATCGCAGAAGTAGTTCCCCTCCATGTGGCCGATCGGGATGGTCAATACTTCTCCTTGGGAGCAGGCGTTGGTGAAGGGAGTCGCAGCATTTTCCACTCGCACCTGCACCGGCTTGCAAACGTATTTCAGGCCGGTGTTGCGCATGAGAGCGCCCGGCAAAAGGCCCGACTCACATAGGATTTGAAACCCATTGCAGATGCCCAGCACCAAGCCCCCGCCATCAGCAAAATGGCGCACCGATTCCATCACCGGAGAGAACTTCGCAATCGCGCCGGTCCGCAGGTAGTCCCCAAAAGCGAAACCTCCGGGGACAATGATGGCATCACAGTCTTCCAGATCATGCGATTCATGCCACAAAAATGTCACGGGCTGTCTTGCGACTTGCTGAACGGTCCAGTAGGCGTCGTGGTCACAGTTAGAGCCGGGAAAGATAATGACTCCAAATTTCATGGGCCCGTCCTTGGTGTGGGATTCGAGGTCAGTTTAGCACGTGCGGTTTCGCTGGATGAAATGCAGCTGCATTGCCCGGAGAGAACCCTCTTCTACGGATTTTCTGATTTCTTAGTGGTCACCGCATCCGGACTCGGTGGAGACAGGTTCAATGGAGATGGAAGCAACTGCGAAGGATTTGTTGGCGGGATCTGAGGACCAGTCTCGTTCGCTCCCGGCGAAGGCTGGCCCAGGCCTTGATCGGATTGCGCTATCGGAGCGTCGGGCAAGGTCTTAGGCGGAATTCCTTTGGCCCGCACGATCGCCCAGTGCCATTCCTGATCGGGAAAGAGAGCGAAATTCAGCTGGGTACGAAATAGCGCAGTCGCGGCCGGCGCGGCAGATCCCTTTACCCGCAACAGAACGGTAACGTCGGGCTGCTTCGGGAGGGAGTCTTGCATTTGCAGCGGCATCCCACTCGCTACAGCGGGAACGATTCGCGCCGGTCCATAGCGGAAGGCGGCGTCAACGGCATCGGGACGTCTGACAATCGTCAGGCCGATCACCACCTCGCGCAATTCCCATGCAGTTCCGTTGTGCATCGAGACCTGCAGTGAGTCTCCGTCGATCGTAGCCGGCCCGTCGAGCTTGGCCAGTTCGTTACGCGGCAACTCGTCCAGCAGCAATGGATCGTTGAGCAGCGAGCTGGTCTTCGCGCTAAAAGAAAGGCTGCAAGTGACATCGGGTGCGGAAACCTGAAAGCTCTTCCCTGCCGGGTCGAGCGAGAACACAAGCGTAGACCCCGCCGCGTGCCTGCTGTCCGCGTCGTCCATTACTTTGGAGAGATTATCGTTATCAATGACGACTTCAGACGAAGCAGTTTTCTTGCGAAAACTGCGCGCCACATCTCCAAGGGGCGTGTCATCGCCGTCGTCTTGCGCGCAAACACGCGTGGGCAAGGCCAACAGGAGCATGCCCGCAACCAGCAGGACCAATTTGAGGCGGCTTGAGGTAAGTGCTCGCAAAGTAATTCCAGATATCCTTGAAAGGCTGATCCGCAAACCATTCGGCTGCAACGGAAAGTTGTGCGGGGACGATGTCGCCACCGCGAGAACAGGGTTGATCACAATTGGCCGATCACCATGAATTGCAATGGTCCCTTCCAAGATTGTAGTAAGAAAGAGGAGCAAAGCAGAGATAACGCGGGCAAACCGAAGGACTAGCACCTCCGAGCGGAGGGAAAAGAGATGGGCGTGCGCTGACGAAATGGAAGCGCAACGGGGCGCACGCCCAAGACTTTGGTCTTGGCCTGAAGCTTTTTACAGAAGGCCCGAAGACCGCAAACGCGAGACTGGATCAGCAACTGGCTGCCGCTTAAATACCCAGCGTGCCACCGCAAAGCCCAGAGCTGCGTAACACAGATGCATGAACCTCATCGACACCCCCAAAACCTCCGAATCGGTCACTACCTCAGGGGAGGATCAGCATCACTATCGGCAACATAGCAGTGGATCGTGAGGCTGGACAAGGCACAACGGTGCTATTCGGGTGGCACAGAAGTAATAGAGCATGGCCCGCAAGTGGGTTACGCGCGGGACGATGCCAGCTGTTACTCCTCAGTGAGCGTCGGTATTTTCCGCTTCTCCGCTTCGCCCGGCGGGTGGAACCACGACCGTGGAAAGGCTGCCTTCCGCGGTCAGCTTCTGGAAGGCCGCCAGATCGTGACGCTGCAGGTCGTCCCAGCGGCTGAGCAGCTCTCCGCTTTGCCGCTTCAGCTTCTGAAACTGAAGTTGCTCAGCCTCCGTTGGAGCTGAATCCGCGCTTCCCACGTCCATCGCAAGATAGGCCAGCTTCGCGTCAAGCTGCGGCGGGTAGGCTAGTGAATCCTCGTTCGCGCTAATGGTGAGATTGAGGAGTTGGTTTCGCACTTCTATTAATTTCTTATCCAGATCATCCGCCGACGTTGTGATCGCTTTGGCGCTGGCGTTCTCCGGCAGCCGCCGCTTCAGGCCGGTCACTTGCGCGCGCACATCCTGAATCTGGTTGACGGCATCGTAAACACGGTTCAGTTCCTGATGAATCTGAATCTGCATGCTGAACTGCTGTGCCAAATCGGCCGCGCTGACGTTTACCCGCGGATCCAATTTCACTTCCAGAGGTGCAACCTGGCTCTCGCTGCCCACCGTCAGCCTGACCTGATACTGGCCCGGCACAGCCACCGGTCCCTTCGCGCCGCTGTTGTATTCCCACAGGTAATAACCGGGAACGCGATGAGCTTCTTCATTGCGCAAATCCCACACGAAGCGGTTTAAGCCAGCCTCCAGCTTTATCTCTTTTTCCGGCTTCTTGTCGTCCGGATCGAGGGGCTCGTCGGGCAGCTCCGTTTCAGCACTCGAATACTTGCGGATCGTCTTCCCCGAAGTATCCAGGATTTCCAGCTTGGTTTCAGTCCCCGCTTTCGGCGAATCTTTGAGATAGAAGTAAATGACCGCGCCCTCGGGCGGATTCAGTCCGGTGCGCTTGGATGGGTGATGTTCCCCGCTGGCACCCGCCTGGATACGGTAGGCCGTCCCCGGCGTATAGAGATGAACATCCTTCTTCGCTACGTCTTCATTGAACTGGCGCAGCGGACTGATGTCATCCAGAATCCAGAACGCTCTGCCGTGCGTGGCGACCACAAGATCGTTGTCCTTGATCACCAGGTCATGGACCGGCACGGTCGGCAGGTTCAGTTTAAGCGACCGCCAATCCGCGCCGTCGTTGAAGGAAACATATACGCCTTTCTCGGTTCCGGCATAGAGCAGGCCGCGCTTCTTCGGATCTTCGCGGACGGCGCGCACGAACGAACCATCGGGAATGCCGTTGGTCAGTTTCGTCCAGGTCAGGCCGTAATCACTGGTCTTGTAGATGTACGGTTTAAGATCGTCGCTCTGATGGCGATCCACAGCCACGTAGGCCGTGCCAGCATCGTAGGGGGAAGCCTCAATTTGGCTGACGCGGCTCCACTCCGGCAGATCTTTAGGCGTGATGTTGGTCCAGTTCTTGCCTTCGTCGCGCGTAATTTGGATCAGGCCGTCATCGGTGCCAACCCACAGCAAGCCCTTCGTGATCGGCGACTCGGCCAGCGCGAAGATCGTGTCGTAGTACTCCGTACCCGAATCGTCAATGGTGATGTCGCCACCGGAAACATGCTGCTTGCTCTTGTCGTTGCGCGTGAGGTCTGGACTAATCGCCTGCCAATGCACTCCGCCGTCCGTGGTTTTGAATAGCCGCTCGGCTGCGTGATAGAGCGTGTTGGGATCGTGCAGGGAAATCAGTACCGGCGCGGTCCACTGGAAGCGGTGCTCAAGAATGGCAGCGCCCCATGCGTCGGAAAGCTCAGGCTGCTCGGTGATCGATTTCACTTGCCCGATGCGCTTGTCGAAACGCGTGATGTTGCCCTGGTAGTCGGCGGCATAAACAATGTTCGGATCTGGCGGATAAGGAGCGATGTAGCCTGCCTCGCCTCCGCCCACGTCATACCAGTCGGAGCGATCGATGGCGCCCGCATCGCTGCGGCTGGCGATGGCCACGGTACCACTATCCTGCTGCGCTCCGTAAACCCGATAGGGTGTCGCCGCGTCGGTAGTTACGTGATAGAACTGCGCCGTGGGCTGATTGTCTTCGCTCGTCCAATTCTTGCCCCCATCTAATGTCACCGTGACCCCGCCATCGTTGGCCGCGATCATGCGCCGCGTATCTCTGGGATCGATCCACAAGCCGTGATTGTCGCCGTGCGGGACTTTCACCTTATTAAAGAGGTGGCCGCCATCGGTGGACTTGTAGCTCTCCACATCCATGATGTAAATCACGTTTTCGTCTCGCGGGTCGGCGAAGATGTGCATGTAATACCAGGGCCGCTGCCACAAGCTGTGGCTGGGATTCACAAAGTCCCAGGTTTCGCCGCCGTCGTCGGAGCGGTAGAGGCCGCCATCGGGATTGCGCGCCTCAATCAGCGCATACACGCGATCGGAGTTGGCCGCGACCGCGATGCCGATTCGCCCGTAAGGCCCCTTGGGCAGACCGTGTTCCTCAAGCCGCTTCCAGGTTGTGCCCCCGTCGTTCGAGCGGTAGACTCCGCTGCCCGGGCCGCCGTCCGTCAAACTCCAGGAAGTTCGGCGAGCCTGCCAGAGCGCGGCAAACAGGATATTAGGATTGTGCGGATCGAAGGCAACATCGATGCCTCCGGTGTTCTCATCTTTATAGAGAACTTTCTCCCAGGTCTTGCCGCCATCGACCGTGCGGAAAATACCGCGTTCGGCGTTCGGCCCATAGGGATGGCCAAGAGCCGCCACGAAAACGATGTCCGAATTATTGGGATTGATAATGACTTTTCCGATGGCTCGGGTGTCGCGCAGGCCAATGTTCTTCCAGGTCTTGCCCGCATCGAGAGACTTGTAGACTCCGTCGCCATGAGAAATGTTGCCGCGGATGCAGGCTTCACCCGTGCCCACGTAAATTGTGTTGCGGTCTGAGTTAGCGACCGCCAGGCTGCCGATGGATCCGCTTCCCTCTTTGTCGAATACCGGCGACCAGGTCATGGCTCCGTCGGTTGACTTCCACACCCCGCCGCCGGTGGCGCCGAAGTAGTAGGTTGTGGGGTCGCCCGGGATTCCGGCGGCGGTCAGCGAGCGGCCGCCGCGAAAGGGACCAATCAGGCGATACTTCATGCCCTTGAAGATCTTGTCTTCCGGCTTGTCCGATTCGTTCTCCGAAGCGGACTTCTGGTCAGAGGAGGTTCCCGCCGCCGGTGTGGTCTGGGTAGGCTTAGCCGCCTTCGATTGACGCTCCGGCTTGGTCTGAGCAAAAGCCGCGCCCTGCGCCCAAAGCCCGAGTGTGACGAGAAACAGCGGCAGCCAAAAAGCTATCGGAGCCTTTCCAGATTCGTTCCCGCAGGACGTGTTTCGACCACGCATGTTCGGATGCCCCCAATGTAGAGAAGTGGAACTGAAGACGAGAAACGGATCGCTGCTATGTTAACCCGGCGCTAACCGAATGGAAAGCCCAGCCCGACCGGCCGCCAGCTTTCACTTCTTCGTGAGTAGTTTGCGGGCAGCCAGGATTTCCTTGCGTTTCGCGCCATCCACCTTCGGATAGGAAAGCCCGAGCTCCTCAAGCGTTTCCACGATGGCCGCCGAAACCGCCAGATGCGTAAACCATTTATTGTCCGCGGGAATGATGTACCACGGAGCATGCTTCGTGGCAGTATTGCGGATCATGTCTTCGAAGGCTTTCTGATAATCGTCCCAATACTCGCGTTCGTGAATATCGGCTTCAGAGAACTTCCAGTTCTTCTCCGGTTCATCGAGCCGCGCCAGGAAGCGAGTCTTCTGTTCCTTCTTCGATAGATGAAGAAAGAACTTGCGGATCACCGTGCCGTTCCTTGCCATGTGCCGCTCAAAGCTGCGGATATCCTCGAAGCGTTCTTCCCAGATGTTTTTCGTCAAGAGGCTCGGCGGAAGCTTTTCGCTCTCGAGCACCTTGGGATGCACCCGCACCACCAAGACTTCCTCGTAATAAGACCGGTTGAAAATTCCGATGTGGCCGCGCTCCGGCAGATGCTGCGTCGTGCGCCACAGGAAATCATGTTGCAGTTCCGTATCCGACGGCGTCTTGAACGAGTAGACCTGAACGCCCTCAGGGTTCACGCCCGACATGACGTGCTTGATGGTGCCGTCTTTCCCCGCCGCATCCATCGCTTGAAAGATAAGCAGCAGCGACCAACAGTCCTGGGCATAAAGCTTGGCCTGCAAATCGGCCATGCGCGCAATGCCATCTTGCAAAGCTTCGCGGGCATTTTCTACGGAGTGCCAGTGCCCGGTGTCGGCGGGGTCGAAGTCATTGATGCGGAAATGCTTGCCGTTGTCGATGCGGTAGGATTTGGCTAGTTTGGCAGTTTTCATTCTGGTCGCTCCTACGGCCTTGATAGAAAGTCTACCGCGTTTCGGAGGGAGAGTTGGCCCTTCCCGCACAGTCGATTTCACTTCACGACTCGGTCAGTGAGCGTAATAGAGATATTTCGACAGTTACGGTTTATCCGCCAGCACAACCTGAATCAGCTCACAACTCTAAAGATACTTGAAGATGTTGTCTTTGCATTTCGGGTACTCGCATACCCCTCGTCGTCTCCGCGCCAGAGTCCAGCACGATGAACGATGAATTTCAGCTTTAGCTGGGCCCAGCGTGCCATGGGTTCAAGGAAATCATGCATCCTGAATCCTTGGGGAGTTGCACCCACTCCGGCGGGCAGGGCCGTTTGGAGTCGCGTCGCCAGATAACCGCTTTCGCGCCCGACTCCGCCATTGAGCGAAGAGCGGCTCGCTGCAGCTCGAAAGAACTCGACCAAAACGAAGCTGAGTCAATCGACGTAATCTCCGCGACCACCGACACCTGCGCCCAATGCGCCCAAAACGCTACCTGACCGTCTCCAATAAGACCTACAGAATCGCCGGGCCGAACTCCATAATTTGGCATTGCCTCCGCGACAAGCACATCGCGTTCTATCGAGTCCTGGGCTGGCGAAGCGAGAGTATGCAGCAGGCCAGGGAGTGTGCAGGCTCCAAAGACCGCAACTCCTGATAGAAGTGCACGCCGCGCCAGGAGCCGAGAATTCGACGGCACAGAAATACATGAATAAGCCAGGCCCCACAGCACGAGTGAGAATCCGATCATGAACCTGACCACGAGGTGAACCAGCAAATACATACCAATGACAATCACGATTGGCATTACGCAGAACCAGGCAGCTGTAAGCCGGCGGAAGAAGGCTCTTGGGGCACCGCAGATCAGAATGATCATAGAAACCAATAGTGCCGAATGCGTCAGTAAGATTTCGTTTTCGAGGCCTATTCGATTGATCCAGAGCTGCCGGAGTTCGCCGCGTAGGTTAAAGTTCGCACGGCTGCGCTTGTCAAACCGCGCTGCATCGTACCAAGGAGCGTAAGTAACACCTTCGAGGCGGGGAATACGAAACACCTTTGGATTATTAAGCATAATTGGCCCGGGGAAGAACGGAAAAGCAGCGCCTCCGTCTACCCACGGTTTCCCGGTCTCAGTTCCATCAACGAACCAGGCGTAATTCAGCCGCCCGGTTTCTCCCACCGTGAAATGTCCGAGTGTGTGGGTCAAGGCGGCGACGTACGGACTCACAAGAAGCGTGCACACAAGCGCCGCAGTGATTGGACCTCGATAATACCGAGAAAGGAAACTCCGGATCATCAGCGCCATCAGCACAAAAAGTCCAAAGTAGAACAGAATAGCTTTTGCGTAAAAACCAACCGCAAGCAGAAAACCGAGGCCCACATAATCCGCGAGATGCTGCGGCTTGCCATCATCAAGTTCGAGGACTCGCGCGGCAATCAGCAAAACCATGCTGCCCACGAGAACATCAGGCGTCGCCACATCGATAAACCAATGAATCTTAGTTAGGAAGAGAGCATACCCGAGAAGCACCCACCCAAGTGGATACGCGTCAGCCAAGGGAAGTCCGTCATTATCCGGTTTCCTGTTCCAGTCAGCGACCGACCGCCAAAACCTACTAAAGGCGTACAAGCACAAAAGAAGAATCAGGAAGTTTACCGCGCGCACTGTGGCAAATTCGTGACGCGCAGTGGGGCGAACGATACGCATCATGGCGGCGAGGAGCCATGAATAGAGGGGGCCCCAATACCCATTCACAGCGAGTGACCAATCGTGGCGAAGATATACTCGTGCCACATCAAGATAGGCCAGCCCGTCTGAGTTGAGAGGTAAATTTCGCGACGCAATCGCACGGAGTAATCCGACGAGAATGACAACACCTTGTGCGATTCTTTCAATACGGTTGTGGTAGTCGTTGTGGGCTATGTCGATCAGAACTGGAGGCTGGCCGGCCATTAGTGATGTGCAACCATTCTAGATCATCTTAGGTCATCGCGGCGGCTACCTGACCTCATCAGGCGACAGCGCCCATGGACTTGTCGATGAGTGAGGAGGGCCCTTGCGCCGGCAATCCAGGTGCGCGGCTTGCGAGAGAGTTCTCGACCAACTCAAGCCTCGACCGCCTTCTCCGCAGCCACAGGCAATTTCGCCCCCTGCCAGGCGTCGAACCCTCCCACCACATTCACCACATTCCGAAACCCCGCCCGCAGCAGCAAGCTGCAGGCAATCATGCTGCGATAGCCGCCTTTGCAGTGCACGGCGATGGGAACCTCGCGATCGATTTCCGGCGGCGCGACCTTGAAGTTATCCAGCGGCCACCACGAAGCTCCTTCAATGTGACCGGCTTCCCACTCGGGCTCGCGGCGGACGTCCAGCACCTGCAGGCCGGAACCGTGTAGCCGCTCACTCAGAGCTTCAACACTCATCTGCGGCAGCGTAGCCAATGGCAATCCAGCTTCGTTCCACGCCGTAATGCCTCCGCGCAAATATCCCCGGGCATCCTCCAGACCGATTCGCGCCAGCCTCATTCGCGCTTCCGCCACTGCTTCCTCGGACTCCGCAATTAAGACCGGACGCGCGGCCAAACCGAGCAACGCTCCCGCCCACGAAGCAAACTGTCCCGACAATGCAATGTTCACCGATCCCGGAACATGCCCTGCCGCATACTGCTCGCCCGGACGCACATCGAGCGCGATTCCGCCTTCCGCAAGAATTGCTTTGAGTTCTGCAGGTTCGATCGGAGACAATGGCGGCAGGTCGGCGAGCGCCGGAGCTCCGCTGCGATTGATTTCCGCATCCTGCAAGAAGTATTCCGGACGCGTCGGCAGGTTGCTGGTCAACTGCTTAACAAACTCTTCCCTGCTCTCGATCTGCAAAGCGTAATTCGTCAGCCGCTCCGTGCCAATCGTGGAAACACGCTCGGCACGCATGTTGCGCCCACACAACGAGCCCGCCCCGTGCGCCGGATAGACCAGCACATCATCGGCGAGCTTGAGCACTTTATTGTGCAGGCTGTCGTAGAGCATTCCTGCAAGTTGAGTGGGACTATAACGCTTGGAAAGATCCGGACGGCCCACGTCTCCCAGGAACAGCGTATCTCCGGTCAGAACAGCCCAGGGCGCGGGAGACTTCTCTTCGTCCGTGATCACCAGGCACAAGCTCTCCGGCGTATGCCCCGGCGTTTCCAGAGCGGTGATCCGCATCTTCCCCACGCGCAACTGGAAGCCGTCCTCTACTGCAACGTGAGGAAATGTCGCCTCCGCTTGTACCCCAATGTAGATCTGCGCGCCGGTTCTCGAGGCCAGTTCTCGATGTCCGGAAACGAAATCAGCGTGGAGGTGAGTCTCGAAGATGTGGCGGATGGAGACCTGATTCTTCTCCGCAGCCTGCAGATAGATCTCCACATCGCGTTGCGGGTCGACCACAACCGCCTCGCCCTCCGACGCCAGCATGTACGATGCGTGCGCCAGACAGCCTAGATAAAACTGTTCAAAGTACATCGCTCTCCCCGCCCCAGATGCCGACTCATTCTACCCCGCGAGACCCGAATTTCGCACGCTCCTGCAGTCCACTCCCGACTGTAACTGATCGCCCGAAATTCCTTACACGATCGACGTTCTCTGAGGCTGAGGGGATTTAGGTCTCGCTGCAGGTTGGGGAGGGCGGAGACGACGGAGTGCGCAACGATCTTGTCCTCGAAGCTATGCGGGATGCCGTGTTCTTGGGGGCCGATTGCTAAAGCCTTTACCGCACAATTTGGGCGATCACAGGCAGCAAACGGCTGGAGGCTTCATGCTTGGGGACGAAAGCATCCACGGTGTTCAACGTGTGTTCCGGGATTTCTTCGTCACTGGAGAGCAGAATAATTGGAACTTCGGGCCGCAGTCGCCTGAGTTCGATCGCAACCTCATGGCCCGTCATTTCGGGCATGTGGTAGTCGACGATTACGGCCGCAAGAGCACATTCCAACGCGATTCTTAAGCCCTGCCGGGGGGAGGCGGCAGTGAGCACGTTATATCCGCGCCTTTCGAGCAATGCTTTTTGATAACTCAGGATGCTGCCATCGTCGTCGATGCACAGAATAGTCTTGCACGCCGAAGAATTGGACATATTACAGCTCCCACATTGCCGTCATCATCCCTCATCTGCCCGGGGCAAAACTGTTCACAAGTGCACACTTTTGCAGTTTTGTTAACTCTCTAGATTCCCGGCGGCAGATGCACCCGTAACGATCAGGATTGATCGTTATGACACCACTTATGACACAGGGACTGGCGTCCCTGCTTCTCTGGATGGTCTTCAGTTACTCGGAGCGGAAGTCTGTACCCAAGCCCCGCCGGTGACGGTTCTCGGAGTATCAGCCCTCCATAGTCGAGACATCTCCCGCGTCCACGCCTGCTTCTTTCGCCTTCAGAAAACGCCGCAGGATCTTTCCCGATCTCGTCTTGGGCAAGGACGCCACAAACTCCAGTGAAGATGGCGTCGCGATCGGCCCCAGTTCCCTTCTCACGTGTTCAATCAGGGCCGCGGCTAGAGCATCGGAAGGCACATGATCGGAACGAACTTGCACAAACACTTTAATGGTCTCGCCCTTCAAAGCGTCGGGCACGCCAATCGCCGCAGCTTCCGCAACCGCGGGATGCGATACCAGCGCGCTCTCTACCTCCGCCGTGCCGATGCGGTGTCCGGCTACGTTGAGCACGTCGTCGTAGCGGCCCAATACCGCGATGTATCCGTCTTTGTCCTTCATGGCGACATCGCCGGTAACGTAGCAGCCAGGAATAGTCAGCCAGTCTCGTTCGTAGCGCGCCGGGTCGCCCCAGACGGTGCGCAGCATGTGCGGAAAGGGCCTCTTGAGCACAAGCCGGCCGCCCACCCCTGGAGGCGCTGACTTGCCGTCTTCGTCCAGTACGTCGGCTTCGGCCCCGGGCACAGCCACGCCAACTTTCCCCGGACGCATTGCCATCGTCGGCGGCGTCCCAAGCGCGGGTCCGCCCAACTCGGTTTGCCACCAATTATCAATGACGTAGCCCCACTTGCCATCGCCGGCCAGGTGAGTCTGCGCCCAGCGCCACGCTTCCGGATTCAGCGGTTCCCCCGCGCATGCGATCACGCGCAAGCTGGTCAGGTCGTGCGCTGCCGGATAACTTTCGCCATAGCGCATGAACATTCGCAACGCGGTGGGAGCGGTGAACATCTTGGTCACGCCGTAGCGCTCCACGATATCCCATGCGGTTCCCGGATTCGGGTAATCGATTGCCCCTTCGCGAAACAGCGTGGTCACNNAACTTGAGCAGTTCATTGAAGTCGATCTCGCGAGGAGCAGAGAGCTCAGCCCCGGTCCGCGAGTAGACCACCACCTTCTCGACCAGGTCCAGGTTTTCGAGAGCTTCATCGACGATGCCCTTGAGGGCCACGGTCTTGCCCCGCCGGAAGCCGACGTCCCCCACAATCACCACCTTGGCTTGCGCGTCGGTGATGCGGTCGCGCAAAGCGGTGTGGCCCAGGCCGGCATACACGACCGAATGAATCGCGCCAATACGCGCGCAAGCCAGCATAGCGACCGCGCCTTCGATCGTCAGGGGCATATAAATGACCACGCGATCGCCTTTCACCACGCCCAGCGACTTCAAACCGTTGGCGAAGCGGCAGACCAGGCGGTGCAGTTGTCCATAGGTAACGATGCGCTCGCTGCCATCTTCACCCAGCCAAATGAAGGCGGCGCGATTGCGCCGGTCCGAGTTGGCATGCCGGTCCAGCGCATTAATGGTGATATTGGTCTTGGCGCCGGTGAACCACTTGTGGTGGACTCCGTCCCACTCCAGCACGCGGTCCCACTTCTGCGACCACTCGAAGCGCGCTGCATAGTCCGCCCAGAAGCCTTCGGGATCTTTCCGAGAGCGGGCACATTCTCCCAGCCAGTCTTTTTGAATGGCATTGCGGACCACAATCTCCGGCGCTGCATATTCCTGATCCATGGCCAGCAGGTTGGAAATGTCTTCGGGCTTCGGGACGGTGAGAGTGTTCATGCGGACCTCCACGGAAGTGGGCAAAATGCTAACAGACTGGCGTGGATTTTGCTCTGGGGACAGGTCGTCGGCAGTGACCTAGATCACAGCCGGGTGTGTTTTGACGACGGGAAGGGGTCACCCCTACAGAAGTTGGTTGACATCGGGCGCGAAAATGACATAGGGTTCCGCTCCATGTTCTGTGCCAACGTCTGAGCCGGAACGAGGAGATACCGTCTATGTCGACGTCGAAGAGTTTATGGTCAGGCTTGTTAATGCTGGCCTTCGCAACTGCGCCCGCCTTAGCCGGAAGCAACGATGCGAAACCCGCAAATGAAAACGCAGCGAACGCCTCCGGCGCAGCAGCCACCTCGGCAGAGGCCACTCCGGCCCCAGCTAGCCCGAACTTGGCCCCGACCGCGGGCGATGCCAATGTCACGGCATTGCTCGGCGTGCTTGTGATGAAAGGAGTTCTGGCGCCGAATGAGGCTAACGCCATTCGAAACGCAGCTCCCGAAGCCGAATTTCAGCTTTTGGTACAAGCCCTCAGCCGCAAGGGTGTGTTGACCGCGGCGGATCTCTCGGCTGCCACCACGCCCGCAGCACCACCAGCCGCCCCAGCGGCAACTCCGGTCGCGGTTCCGGTGACGGTCGCAACATCGAGCTCTAGCGCCGAATCTGAGCCTTCTCCGCAAGCTGGCCATCCCACCCCCGCAATCCAGGGAACGCAGCCTCCGCCACCACCCTCGGTGGTCTCGGCGATTGCTCCCTTGCGAGTGATTGCCGCCGATCCGCCCAAGAAAGACGGCCTGAACGCCGCCTTTAAGATGGGCCCGGTTAAGATGACGCCGTACGGCTTCATCAAAGCCACGGCGGCCCATGATTCCAGCTCACCCGACGGCGATGATTTCCCGTTCATAGGTTTGTTTCTGAACTCAACCAATGCTTTGAGCACGGGGCCTACGCAAGATCCTGAATTTCACATCAAAGCGCGTTCCACTCGTATTGGCGCAAACATCGAATGGCCGGACTCGAACCCGCATCTGACGCTCACGGGCCGAATTGAAGCCGACTTCGAAGGCTTGTTCAGCAGCGTGGATAACCGCGATATCACGTCGATTCGAAACCCTAGTCCGCAATTGCGCCTGGCGTACGTGCGGATGGATTACGCCCCCAACGACAACACGGACGTCTTCTTTGAAGGCGGCCAGGATTGGTCGATCTTCGGTTCGACCGCTCTGCCCAACATTCTGGAAACCACATTCCTGGGCGCTTTCTATGGCGACATTTATACCCGTTCCCCTCAGTTTACGGGGGGTCTTGTCCAAAGGCTGAGCGGTTCGGTCAAGTTGCTTCCTACGGTCGCCATCATGATGCCAAGCAGCGGCGAAATCGACAAGCTTTGCAACAATGGCGCCTCTGGAGGCAACGCTACCTGCCTGGCTGGCTTTGAAGATCAGCTCGGACAGGGCGAGCGCCAGGGCGCCGACGCCGATCGTCCCGAGTACGAAGCCCGAGTGGCCTTGCAGTGGCAGCTCGACAAAGCGCCAGGCGTGGCTCCGGCTCAGGTCTTCTGGAGCGGATTCCACTCCAGGCGCACGTCGATCGTTCCCAACGCCAGCTACATTTGCGACGGAGGCGAGAACCCTCTGGCCTGTTCCGAAGAGGCCGCCTTCCCGAATGGCTTTCAAACTTCCAGCAAGCAATATGGCAACCAAATTGGCATCCAATTGCCCACTCGCTGGTTCACCTTGGTGGCGAGCGGCTATCGCGGCGGCGACTTACGCTTCTTTCTCGGCGGTCAAGTCAGTTCCTTCGTTAACAACGCCGCAGGGCTGACCGGCGTGACCGGCGGGTATCTCCCCCTCGACGGCGTGGTCAACGCTTCCGGCGCACCCTCTTTGGGTTGCAAGGCCGCGCTGGTTGGTGGGGCTTGCCCCTCCGGCGACGCCGTGATTGTTCCGCAAACTCCAGTTCGCGGGTTTGGCGGATTCGTCAATCTCGGCTTGCCGCTCTCCCGGTGGTTTAATGCCAATCCAAAAGGCCACAACGCCGGCTGGCAGCTCTTTCTGCACGCGGGCAAGGACCAGGCGGTGCATAGCGACCTGATTAACCCCAATTACAGCGGGTCATTGCCGCTTTTGATGGGCAAGATGTTTGCCGCAACCCTGTACTACAAACTCAACCCGTATTGCACATTCGGCTTCGAGCAGTCGGTGTACGGCACCCGACTCATTCCTAATGTACCTGGCGTTGCCTATGACATAGCCGGATCATCTGACAACCTGTGGCAGGATCATCGCACGGAGTTTGGGCCGATCTTCACGTTCTAAATCGACCCGGATGATCGAACGGCTTGTTCGTAGCTGACGCGGTTGAGACAACGAAAACAGGGCAGGCTCTACGCGGGCGATACGCTCAAGGTAGAGCCTGTCCTCTCCAGACCTGGCCAACGAAGAAACCGGTTGTGCGGCTTTGGCTGGGAGGTTCACAATGTACCGCATCTCCTGGGCAGCTCACGGGGTCTATGAGAATCGGGGCTGGTGCAATCGGCAAAGTGCGGGAGGAGTTGTTCATGAATCAGCGCAGGCGGGCGACCTTGCAGGCGGGCCTTTTGTTCGTTGCCCTGTGCGCAAATGCCGCCGTCAAGGACGACATCCGCATTAAGGTGCTCGATTCGGAAACCCGATCTGCGATCCTTGATGACAGCGGCGTTCCGAAGAATTGCGACCAGGTCAATTTCGACGCCTATTGCCACAACAGCAGGTCTACACAATCAACGAATACGATGCTGGTGCAGGAAGGCAATGAGCCGCCGTTCCGTATCAGCTGCATTATCGACTCGAAGTGGTCGCGGTGCATTCCGTTGCCCAAGGGAGAAAGTTTCGACGCCAAGAGGGAGAAGCGCGGCCTTGAAGTGTACTACGTGGACGACAAGGGCAAGGCGCGAAAGCAGTTGTACGCGCTGGTAGATGTAGATACGGACGGAAAAGCTGGTCCCCCGGCGGCTGCAGCCACGGCTGCGCCTAAGCCAGCCCCGCCCGCTGCTGCCCCCTCCCAGAGTGCACCGGCTCCAACTCCAGTCCCGGCAGTTGGATCCGCGCAGAAAGCAACTCCGGAGCAGCTAGAGAAGATAAAGTGCAATTTCACCTCGACTCCGATCGGCGCGGAAATCACCCTTGACGGCAAGTATGTGGGCAGCACGCCATCCGAAATCCCCCTTAGCACTGGAACCCATGTTGTCGTCTTGTCGATGCCAGGGTTTGCCGAGTGGAAGCGGGAGCTTACGGTAGCGCCGGGTTCAGTAGTGAATGTGACGGCTAACTTGCAAAAGTCGCAGCCGTGAGAATGTCGTGGTCTTTCGTCTTTAATCGGTAACAGGGCTGTACATCTGGTGGTAGGCGTAGAATGCTTGCCGCCAGGAATTCTGAGATGAATTCGTTGCCAAGTTGCAGGCGATGATTGAACGAGGAGGAGTCTTATGGCAGAAGATTCGAGGCGTGCCGGCACGCCCCCGGAAGAGCGCTACCAAGCGTCCCAGTCAACCTGGGACAAGATAGCAGAGAGCCAGAATTTTAAAGATCTGATGGCCACGAAGCGGAGCTTCATTGTGCCGGCCTTCATCTTTTTCGTTGTCTACTACTTCGCCTTGCCAGTGCTGGTGGGCTACGCGCCACAGTTCATGGCGACCAGGGTTGGCTGGGTAAACCTCGCTTACCTTTTTGCGTTATCTCAGTTCTTCGTTGCCTGGCTCATTGCCGGCCTCTACGTGAGAGCCGCCAACAACTTTGACCGGCTGGCGAAAGACATTGTGGAGAAGGCCGTGGTGGCGAAGGCCGATAGCAGCCAAGGAGGCAAGTAGGTTATGGCCAATATCTCACTTTTCATGTTCCTGTTGTTCATCGCTATCACTCTAGGCATCACCTACTGGGCCTCGAAGCGCTCGGCCGGCTCCAGCGCCTACTTTGCCGCCAGCCGCCAGATCAAAGGCTGGCAGAACGGAATCGCCGTGGCCGGCGACTACATGAGTGCCGCATCGTTTCTGGGAATCGCCGGCATCATCGCTTTTCAGGGATATGACGGCTTCCTGTTTTCGGTGGGCTGGCTGGTGGCGTACCTGACGGTCTTATTGGTGATCGCCGAACCGCTGCGCAACGCCGGCAAGTACACCATGGCCGACGTGCTCGCCTATCGCCTTAAGCCCAGACCGGTGCGGGCCATGGCCGCGCTCAGCACTTTGACCGTTAGCACCTTTTACATGATCGCTCAGATGGTCGGAGCGGGCGCGCTGGTGAAGCTCTTGCTCGGAGGCTATGTCAACTATAACCAGGCCGTAACCGGCGTGGGCATTCTGATGATCGTCTACGTAGTCTTCGGCGGCATGCTGGCGACCACGTGGGTCCAGATCGTCAAGGCAGTTCTGCTCATGGCTGGGACCATACTTCTCAGTATCCTGGTCATGGCTCACTTCGGTTTCAGTTTCGGCCAGTTCTTTGCAGCCATCGGGCACGTGACTTACCATGATGCCAAGGGAGCGACGGTGGTCAAAGATTTCCTGCAGCCGGGCCTGCGTTATAAACCGCCTTACGGACCCCTGGACCTGATTTCGCTAGGTCTCGCTCTGATCTTTGGTACAGCTGGCCTGCCTCACATCCTGGTGCGGTTCTATACCGTTCCGGACGCCAAGACGGCTCGTAACAGCGTAGTTTGGGCCATGGTGCTGATCGGCAGCTTCTATATTATGACCACGTTCCTCGGCTTCGGCGCCGCGACCATCGTGGGCCCCGACTTCATCAAGACTCACGGCGGCACCAACATGAGCGCGCCGTTGCTCGCTCAAGCACTGGCCGGAAACATCTTCTTCGCCTTCATTTCCGCCATTGCGTTTGCCACCATTCTGGCAGTCGTCGCGGGTCTCACCATCAGCGCGACTACCTCTTTTTCGCACGACTTCTGGACCAACGTCATCCACAACGGAGTCGAGCGCAAGCCCGGCGAGGAAGTGCTGGTAGCACGCATCTCGGCCTTTGGCGTGGGCGCGGTGGCCATCACTATCGCAATCGTGCTGGGACCGACTGCCAACGTCGCCTTCCTGGTGGCTCTGGCGTTCGCTGTGGCCGCGTCCGCGAACCTGCCTGTGATTGTGCTGTCTATTTTCTGGCGCAGATTCAACACGGCGGGAGCGGTTTCGGGACTTGGCGTTGGTTTGCTGGCTTCGATCGGACTCATCCTGATCAGTCCTAGTCTGATGGCGATCGATCCGCCCACGGTGGTCGGGACCGCCCGCCACTTGATTCAGGCCAAAGCCTGGTTCCCGCTGGAAAATCCTGGGATTTTGAGCATTCCGCTGGGATTCATCGGAGCGATTGTCGGCACGCTGTTGAGCAACGAGCCGACTTCGCAGCAGAAGTTCAATGAGCTACTGGTCCGCTCGAACACCGGACTGGGCTCGGAAAAGGCTGGCGCCCACTAAGGCTCCGGTTTCGACTGTCCTCAGAGTAGCCGAGGAAGAGACCACTTTCTTCGGCTACTCTGGAACCTCGCCTAAGCGGCACTCCTTTTCTTGCCATCTAGCACGGAAGGCGTCGCCACGCTATCGCAACGCTCGGCATGCTGTTTCGCGGCCTCGGCATCGTGATGAATTGCGAGCTGACTGTGTCCGTGAGCCAGATAGGCTTCGTGTACAGCTTTTTCGTCCTCCTCGGCCTCGACGTATTTCGCAGCCTCTTTGTAATGGTAGGCTGCCCGCTCGTGATGACGAGCGGCTTCCTGGTAATGCTCCCAGGTCTTGGACATACAATTCTCCTTAGTTGGACTCTGGGTTAGGCTGTGGCAGAGGATCGAGAATGCATCCCTCCTGCAGGCAATCGTCCTGCGCTGCCTTTAACCCGCGCTTCGGCGTCCGATCAGACCGCCCGTCGTCCGCTCAATAGGTTAATGACTAGAACCACCACTGCCACAACGAGAAGTAGGTGGATCAGCCCTCCGCCGACATGCAGACTGAAACCCAGCAGCCACAGAATTAGAAGAATTACGAAGATCGTCCAAAGCATTGAACCCTCCCATTCGCAGTCGCGAACATGAATTTTTCTTCAAAAACCTTTGGCGTGTTCCTGCGGCGGCGTTTTCTCGTCCCGTGTTCAACCGTGCACGAAACACACCGTGCGCTCACAAACGCTTCTGACGCAACTTTCTCATTTCGGGATTGTTGAAGTCTGTTCAAAAAAGCTCAGTTTAGAGCGCGCGTCCCCTCCAGAGCACGACGTGTCCCAGGCTGCGGCATTTGCCCTGACAGTGTGCAATAGCGCACAGCTTTCTGGTTCGGCCGCTGTCATAGTTTGGCTTGGACCTAGCGGAACGGTCTGAAATTAGGGTGACAAGTCGCCGGGGAGGCTGGGAATGTCCACAGAACTTTCGGTTGTTGCGGTGTACCGCACGCATACCGAGGCG
>PMXH01000183.1:0-125 GCA_003165855.1 Acidobacteriaceae bacterium
CAACCCACGTGCAGGCAGGTGCCACCAAGGAGACCGTCTTTTTCGATGAGTGCAGTTTTCAGCCCGTACTGACCTGCGCGGATGGCAGCAGTGTATCCCGCGGGTCCGCTGCCGATGATGGCGAC
>PMXH01000183.1:251-8733 GCA_003165855.1 Acidobacteriaceae bacterium
GCTTCCGACTTGTGGCACAGACCCTCGACACCCTCCGCGATTTCCACGAAGGCTCCAAACGCCGCTACCCGCAGCACTTTGCCGTGAATCACATCGCCCGTGTGATGTGTCTCGAAGAACGTCTCCCACACATCGGGCTGCAGCTGCTTCACTCCCAGCGACAATCGCCGCTTGTCGGGTTCAATGGCCAGCACCACAGCTTTCACGCGATCACCCTTCTTCAGCACTTCCGAAGGATGCTTCACCCGCTTGGTCCAGCTCAGGTTGCTCACGTGTACCAGGCCGTCGATGCCGTCCTCGATCTCGATAAACGCGCCGAAATCGGTCAGGTTGCGAACGCGTCCCTCCACCGTCATGCCCACGGGATATTTATCGTGCAGCGCATCCCAGGGATTCGTCGCCAGTTGCCGCATGCCCAGCGAAATCCGCCGCTCCGTGGGATTCACGTTGAGCACCACGCACTCCACCTGATCGTCCACGTTCACCAGCTTCGAAGGATGCTTCATCCGCTTCGACCACGTCATCTCGCTCACGTGGACCAACCCTTCAATGCCCTGTTCCAGTTCAACGAAAGCGCCGTAGTCGGTTACGCTGATCACCCGCCCGGATACATGCGCTCCCACCGGGTAGCGATGTTCCGCATCCAGCCAGGGATCGGGCGTCAACTGTTTGAATCCTAGCGAGACCCGCTGCTTGTCTTTGTCGTACTTCAGCACCTTCACCTGAATCTGGTCGCCCACATTCACCAGGTCGCGCGGATGCGTCAGNNACGATGTTGCCGCGCTTCTTATTGAGCTTGATCACCGTTACTTCGAGAGTCTGCCCCTTCATGCCCTCGAGATTCCGAATGGGGCGCAGATCCACCTGCGATCCCGGAAGAAAAGCTCGTACTCCCAGGATATCGACCGTCAACCCTCCCTTGGTGCGCTCGATTACGACGGCCTTGATCGGCCTCTTCTCGTGATGAGCTTTTTCCACCTCATCCCAGGCGTGAATGCGTGCCGCTTTCTGATGCGAGAGGTTGACGTAACCTTCCTCGGTGTGCCCTTTCTCGCGCATCACCTCGATCTCGTCCCCGGGCTTCACCTTCGGATTGCCCTCGTGATCCAGAACCTCCGAGAGCGGCAACATGCCCTCCGACTTGGCCCCGACGTCCACCACTACGTGCGTGGCAGTCAGCTTCAGCACCGTGCCTTTGATCACACGGTCCTCTCCCACGGCCTCTTCGGTCTCCGTGGTAAAGCTTTCCAGCGCTGAGGCAAAGTCCTCGTTGGCGGGTTTGTCGTCGAAAGCAGCCGCCGCGTGCGGCGCTTCTTCAGAGGAAGTTGTGGTTGCGGCGGGAGCTGCAGTCTGATGTNNAGGGAACTCCTCGACTATAGCAACGCCTCACAAACAGTGTCAAACCCAAATCGCGCGCATGTTACGGCAGTGTTTCAAGTTGCCGGAAACGGTCTGCCGCAATCCACTTCGGGACTGGCTTGTTTCGCAGGCCGCGCGGCAGATTTTGCATTCCGCCGCAGCACCTTCGCCGAAAATTCTCGCCTGACTTCCATCTCTCATGATTAGATAGATTGCGATGAGATATTGCCGCTTTCAGCTGAATGGACAGTCTCACTATGGGCTGGTCGAATCCGTTGCCGGGCGGGATTCGATCCTGCGGATTCTGCTTACACCTCCGGAAGAGTCCGATGGCGACGTGGAGGGCCTGCGGACACGCCGCATCGAGCCAATTCCGCTGGACGAGGCTGCGCTGCTTCCGCCGGTGCGGCCTTCCAAGATCGTCGGCGTTGGCCGCAACTACCGCGACCATGCGGCCGAACTTGGTAACGAAGTTCCGAAAGAACCGCTGCTTTTCTTCAAGCCCAGTTCTGCGTTGCTGGCCCCGGGCGGCGTTGTCCGGCGGCCGAAAATCTCGGAGCGCGTCGATTACGAAGGTGAACTGTGCGTGGTTATCGGCAAGACTTGCCATCAGCCGCCGGATGGCGAAGACGTCCGCCCTTACATCCTTGGCTACACTTGCTTGAACGACGTCACAGCTCGCGATCTGCAGAAGAAAGACGGCCAATGGGCCCGCGCCAAGGGTTTTGACACGTCCTGTCCCGTGGGTCCGCTGGTCACGGATGAGATCGATCCCTGGGCAGGCGTTGGCGTGGAGACCCGCATTAATGGCGCAGTGAAGCAGCAGGGGAATACGCGGGATTTCATCTTCTCGCTGGATGTGGTCATCCGCTACATCGCGCAGGCGATGACGCTTTTCCCGGGCGATTTGATCGCCACCGGCACTCCGGCAGGCGTAGGACCGGTGGTGGCGGGAGATGTGATGGAAGTCAGCGTGGAAGGCGTGGGGACACTGCGGAATTCTGTGGTGGACGAATAGAAGTCCGGAACGAGCTTCATCCAGGAATCTTCATTTCAAGGAAGCCGCGTTCGACACTAAAATCAGCGAATGGCCTACTGCAGGCGAAATCGTTCCCGCATCAGGCGCTGCAGGCGAGGCTTGTAGAGAAGATCGTAGGCCAATTCTTTGTCGGGGAACATGGCGAGCGCAGCGCGCTTGGCGCCTGCGGCCAGTTCCGCCGCCTCTTCTACCGTGAGGCCGGGATCCTGGCTGATCACCGACGTCACCATGCTCATCATCACCTGCAGGCGCCGAATCCTTCGGGCCTCGTCTTCGGCTTCGCCTGAATTTCCCCGTAGCAGAGGTGAATTCTTCTCGTGATCTTCCGGTTCCCCAATGTGCATGCCAACCCCTCTTTCGCCCACAGCATTTCCTGGTACCGCTTTGGATGCGGTGGCGCAGCCCGCGTTGCGCCCTATTTCAAGCATTCTCCTCCAATCGGAACGGAAAGCAAACAGCCCGAAAGTGCCGGGTTGTCGGCTCACCGTCCCGCAAATCGTGAGAAGAGTTAGAATCACAGGAGTGCGGAGTCCGAGCTGGTTTCTTGGCGGCTGGTTCCGAGAATGGGAGACGTTATGGCAGAGCAGCCCAATGCGACGACGGAAGAACGGCGCCGCCCGAATCCAAATGAAAAGCTGGTGAAGGTTTTCGACAGTGAGCAGGAATCGGAGGCGATGGTCGTCAAGGGCTTGCTCGACTCGGCGAATATTGAAAACGACCTTGCCTCGGCCAGCCTTTTGCAAGAAACGTTTCCCGGCCTGGGCGGAATGATCATCCTGGTGCGCGAAGAGGATGCGGAGAAAGCGCGTACCCTGATTGCCGAATCCCTGCAGCCGCTATCGGCCAATGATTCCGCAGACGAACCGCATGACGACGATTCTACGGAAGAGCTGCAAGCCAAGGAGTGACCGAGTGGCCGTCGAGGTAGAAGGTCACGGCCCCGTTGAGATCAGTCCGGTAGACGCGCACTCCGGAGTTTTGCAACCGCTGCAGAACGTCAGCCTTCGGAAAACCGAACGAGGTTTGGAACCCGAGCGAGATCACGGCAAAGCTTGGCTTCACGGACTGCAGAATCTCCGGTGTCGTCGAAGTAGCGCTGCCATGATGCCCCACTTTCAGAAGGTCCGCGTGCGGATGGTGAAGGCTGGCGATTCGCCGCTCCACCGCTTTCTCAGCGTCGCCCTCCAGCAATACTGAAGTCCCGCCATAACTGACGTGCAGGACCAAGGAGTCGTTGTTCTTGGGCGCGAGGCCGACCGGCCAGTCCTGTGGCGGAAAAAGCACGTCAACCTTGGCTCCGCCTAACTCAAATTCGTCTCCCTCCCAATGCCGCACCACCTTGATTCCGAGGTCGTGCGCCTCCACGATCAAGCTTTCGAGCGCTCGACTCGGCGGCAACAGGCCCACCCACAACTCTTTCGGTCGAAAGTCCTTGAGCACCGCCTCCATGCCCCCGATGTGGTCGGAGTGGCCGTGCGAAATCGCGACCGCGTCGAGGCGAGAGATGCCGCGCGTCCACAGATAAGGCGCAACCACATCTTCCCCAAAGTCGAGTTGTGAACCGGCGCTGAAGATGGGGCCCCCCGCGTCGATGAGCAAGGTACGGCCCTGGGGCATCACTAACAGGATAGAGTCGCCCTCGCCCACATCGATGGAAGTCACTTCCAGCACTCCAGCTCGCGTTTTCGGTTGCGGCGGGACGAAGGCCAGAGTCAGGGAGGCCAGCAGCAAGGCAACCAGTCCGGTGACCGCGAGCAGCGCGCGATGGCGAGCACAGATCATCGCGAGAATCAGTGCTGCGGACGCTGTCGCCATCATCAGCACAGATGGCGTCGCTACCCGAAGATCGGCCAGCCGCAGGCCTCCCAAGCCGTGTACCGTGCCGGTAATGGCTTGCAGTGCAAAGGCGGTGAGGAGAGCGGGAAGTTTCGCGAGCAGGGGGGAAACGTATCCCAAGCCGACGGTCAGAACGGCTGCAGGCATAAGGAGTTGTGTGAGCGGAACAACCGCCACGTTGGCAGGAAGGCCGATGGTTGTGGCGCGGTGAAAGTAATATGCCATGGGTAGCGCTAATCCCATCTGCATCACCGCCGACACCAGCAGCAACTCAAACGTGCGCAGGCAGACAATGGTCACGCCGCGCACCAGCCGCAATGACCATGGCTTGCCGAGAAAACGCGCGAGCCTTCCCGCAATCAAGCGCAGATCCACGCGGAACTGTGCGATGCGCGGAGGCAGAGATGGGCCATAACCGTCTGCGTCCCAGTGCGCCAGCGCCTGGCGATAAAGCCGCGAAGTGCGCTCCACGAGCGGCAGGCCAATCGCCGCGACGATGAGCACGCAAACAAACGTCATCTGGAAGCTGGCGGTAAAGAGCTGACGCGGATCGAATACCAGCAACCCGAGAGCGGCCGCTCCCAGCGCATTGACCATGGCGCGGTCGCGGTAAAGCAGTCGCGTGCCCAGGTAAATCGCGCACATCAGCGTGGCTCGCCACACCGGGGCACCCACTTCGGTGAGAAAGGCGTAGCCCACGCAAAATAGAATTGTCAGCAGGGTCGCCGGAATGTCCCCGAATCGCAGGCGGCGCAGCGTCCAGAAGGCGACAAACGCCAGGATGGTGACGTTCATTCCCGAGACCACAAGGATGTGGTAGGTTCCCGAACGCTGGAAATCCACTCGCGTGTCGCGATCGATGAAAGCCTCTTCGCCAATCACCATGGCGTCAATCAGAGCGGCCTGAGGTGGCGGCCAGAGCGCGTGGATTTTGGCGATGATGCCGGAGTGAATACGCGTTCGCCAGAGTTCCAGGCGCCGGCCCGCGAAGCCAGGCAACAACTGCACGTCCTCCGCTTTCGCCGACCCCAGCGCCCCAATGCCGTTTGCAGCCAGGTAACCCTGATAGTCGAATGCTCCGGGATTGCGGAAGTTCCGCGGCAGCTTCAGCTTGACCGGAAGCCGGATGCGCTCGCCATATCGAAAAAAGCGCATCGTAGGTCTGGGCGCTGCCTCGCCGCGCGAAACCATGTCAGGGCGTTCGCTGTAGATCCCCAGCCGCACCCCAGAGTGCACAGACACGCGCTTGCCCTCGGTGTCGATCTCTTCCGTCTCGACATCAAGGCTTTGTCTGACTTCGCCTGGACTAGCTTCCCGCAATTTGCCTTCTCGGGTCACATGTGCCGTCATCTCGACTGCATCGCCGTAGGCAAAGGGCTGAAGGCTGGTATCGAGAGGACTCGCCGGACCACGCAACTGTATGTGAAGCGCCCCTGCCAGGAAGAATGCGCCCAGCGCCAGGCCGACGCCGAGCCACTTCCTTCTTCGCACGAAGTACAATCCCGCGCCAAGAAATGCCACGCCCGCCGCTGTCCACCACGACGGAGGTCGGCCTACGTAAGTGCCGGTAACTATTCCCGCAGAATAGGCCAAGGCGGCCCACAGCATCGGTTGCCGCGTAGGCTTGAGTTGAAATTCAGGCGGAGTGGGTGGAGCTGGCGGCTGCTTGTTCAGAGGCAAGGACGGCATTGATCGGCCTGCTGTGGGCGCGAGGAGCTATGGACAACGGACCGGCCGTGGGAAAGACGCCTTGCCGACTGCGGACAAGCTGAGTCTTTATGAGTTCACCGCACTAACTGCACAACGCTCTCGAGGTGGTAAGTTTGGGGAAACAAATCAATCAGATGCACCTGCTCGACGCCATAGCCCGCCGCCTGAAGCGGCACCAGATCGCGGGCCAGAGTAGCCGGATCGCACGACACGTAGGTCACGCGGGGCGCGCCCGCACTTGCCAGCAAACGCGCCACGCGATCTCCCAAACCGCTTCGGGGCGGGTCCACTACCACCATGTCGGGCTGATGTCGTAACTGGGGGAGAACTGCATCCTGCCCAACACGCCCCTTGTCTCCGAGCTCGGCCAGGTACTGCTCGGTCGCGGAATGCACGGCCTTTCCACTACCAGGCAGATTGTATTGAAGATCGCTCGCGGCTGTCTGTGACGACTCAACTGAAACGATGTGACGGTGGTTACATGCCAAGGCTGTGGAAAACAGTCCCACCCCTGCGTAGAGATCCAGCGCTAGTTCGCCGGACCGGCCCGCCGTGACGATTTCGACGAGTTCATCGATGAGAAAACGGTTGGTCTGGAAGAACGCACCGGCGCTGATGCGGTAGGCCCCCATCTTAGTCTGATACATCAAGTCCGAGGCGCCGACCGTGACCAGCGGCTCCCGCACGCCTTTCTGCGGTTCGCGGAACGCCACTACGCCCGCAATCTCCGGCATGGCTGCGCACAGTTCTTCGGCCCAGGCCCGCACTGCGGCGCGTCGCGCCTCGGGAGCGCACAAGAACTCGACCAGCAGGCGCGTATCAGTTTCGTTGGCAAAGAACTCAACTTCGCGCACGCCATCTACGGCCTTGCCCGCACGTCCCGCCTGCCACAGCGCCGCAATGCCGAGATTGACCAGCGGCGAACTGATAGGACACTCCTCGACCGGCAGCAATTGATGCGACGACAACTTGAAATATCCCGCCGCGAATTCGGGCCGGGTGTGCACCTGCAGCCGCGAACGATTGCGATAGTTCCACGGCGGCGAAGGATGCGCCTGAATTTCGCGCTGCAGTTCGAGCTTGGCGATGCGCCGCAGGTTCTCCAACAGGATGTCTTTCTTGATCTCGAGCTGGTGGTCGTAACTGGCGTGCTGGTAATGGCATCCCCCGCAGCGGCCAAAATGTGGACACGGCGCCTCAACGCGGTGCAACGAGGACTCCACGATTGCCGTGGCCCGCGCTCGCGCGAAGCCGGGTTTCTCTTCGGTGAGTACGGCTTCAATCTTCTCTCCGGCAAGAACCAAGGGAACAAACACAGCCTTGCCGCGTCCGCGTTCATCAGCAGGTAGGCGCGCGAGTCCGTCGCCTCCGTAGATCAGCTTTTCAATGTTTAGGAGCAAGACTTGATTCTACGGCATCGGATAGGGCAATTAGGGCTTGACGGTTTTCAATTTCCAATAGTTCACCGCTGCCGAAGAAGTGGCCTTTTCTCCTCTGGGCGATCGGAAATTGCAAAAATCGTAAGTGTCACAGCGCCCGTCCCGCCGCTGCTCCTGACGCCCACGCCCACTGGAAATTGAAACCGCCGAGATGCCCGGTCACGTCCACTACTTCGCCAATGAAGAATAGCCCCGGAGTCTTACGGCTTTCCATGGTCTGCGCCGAGAGTTCGTCCGTATCAACACCGCCGGCAGTCACTTCGGCTTTCTCGTAGCCTTCTGTTCCCGCCGGCGAGATTGCCCAGGTATGGATTTGCTTTTCGAAGCCCGCGAGCGCGTGATTCGTCCACGCCGTGGGCGCGTGCAAATCCAGCCAGCGGTCAGCCAGACGATGAGGCAGAATCTTTCGCAACTCCGCCCGCAGTGCGCTCAGGTTTCTTGGAGAACCGGGATCGTGGAACGCCGCGGTAACCTCGTGCCCGGGCGCGAGATCGATCAGGATGGGCTGCGGCTTTTTCCAATAGGAAGAAATCTGCAGGATCGCCGGTCCACTCAACCCGCGGTGCGTGATCAGCATCTTCTCGCGAAACTGCTGCCCGCCACACGATGCGATCACCTCGGCCGAAACGCCGGCCAGATCGCGGTAGTGCGAACCATCCTCCGCGCCCAGCAGCAGCGGCACCAGCCCCGGCCAGGGTTCCCGGATGGCGAGCCCGAACTGCCGCGCCAAGTCGTATCCAAGCGATGTTGCGCCGATCTTGGGAATCGAAAGCCCTCCGGTGGCAACCACCAGCGCCGGCGCCTTAAACTCCGCATCCGCCGTGCGCACAACGAACTCCCTCGGACGCTCAACTTCCTGAATCTTGGTGTTCAGAAAGATGCTCGCCCCGGCCTGTTGGCATTCGGCTTCCAGCATTCCAAGGACGTCCCGCGCCGAGCGGTCGCAGAAAAGCTGCCCCAGAGTTTTCTCGTGATAAGGAATGTCGTGTTTCTCCACCAGCGCGATGAAATCCGCCGGCGCGTAGCAAGCTAGTGCTGACTTAGCGAAGTGCGGATTCGCGGAAAGAAAATTCTCCGGCTGGCAATGAAGGTTCGTGAA
>PMXH01000176.1:0-5604 GCA_003165855.1 Acidobacteriaceae bacterium
TCGCCAAGATCGGCCCAGCGTTGCGCGGGGACCTCGAATTGCGCCTGTTCCCAACTATTGTTCCGCGTAGTGGAGCGTTCAATGCTGCCGAAAGGGATTTCATACGTAGCATGAGTGCCGGTTGCGGCCAGCGGGAAGGCGGCCTTCAGAAGAACGTGTGTCTCATGCCAGTCGATGTCGTTCACTACGTCGACTTCATCGGCTCCGCTATACAGCGTAATGTCCTGCACGAACTTCGAGTTTTGCCAGGTTCGAGATACGCGAACCACGGCGCGGAGCGGACCTTTGTCGATCAGCTCCACCGAATCAACAGCGTCGATCGGTGCCATATGATCGAGCGTGCCCGGATCGATATTCCACGCATCGTAATTCTTGGGAGTGTCCTTGAAGGTCTGCAACTGATTACCGCAAGCGCCGCTGGCCAGCGACTCGAAGTTGGAGCGCTTGTCGAAGAGGCTTGTGATGCAGCCAGTCTTCGGATTTACCGTGACACGGAGAATCGCATTCTCCATCGTCAATCCACTTACTTTCAGATCTGTCGCCACTGGCTTCGCGCCGGGAACAACATGAAGGATGGTGTAGCCCATGGAAGGCACGTTCTTGACGTCCACCAGCAGGCGATACGTGTTGGTCGCTTGGTCGTTGGTAAGAACCTCCGAGGGAAGGACACGGCCCCGCGGATCGACGACCGACAGGTGGCCCGAAACTTCGGAAGGCAGCTGAACCTCAATCGTCACCAGTCCGGAGCGCTGCCACGCCAGAGGATTGAAGACGAACACCGGAATCCCGCTACCCACACTCGTATTCACGTGCGCCGCAAGCGTGCTCAATGCGTTGATGGAAATCTCACTGGTCGCCCATCGCACCTCGTCATAGTCGCGCTGTGCATCTTTGTAGATGATTCCGATGCCAGACCCAGCTCCCAAGTCGTGAAAATCGTTGAAGGTAATTTTCTTCCATGCCTCGGTCAAGGCATCGGCCGGGTATGACGCTCCACCCAACCATGCCAAGGACGCGTACTTCTCGGCATTCAATGCCCACATGGAACTCTGACGCATATTGCGTTTGTGGTTGGCCTGCGTCGTCATTACGCCGCGATGGTATTCGAAATAGAGTTCGCTTTTCCACGTAGGAATGCTGATTCTTCCAGCTGTCGGCGCAGGAGGCTCGGTATAGCCCCTGGCAATGGAGGCATAATCCCACTCCGGGGAATTGCCTTCAATCTTGCTGGCAATGTCCTGGAAGTAGGCCGAGGCCGTGCCGAACCGCATCGGCGGAACGATTTTATCCGGCTGCATCCAGTGCACACCCTCGTCCAGAATGGCTCGCGTCGGGCCCCCACCATGATCGCCCACTCCGTACAGGTCCATCATCTCGGCCAATCCCGGCGCCTGCTTGCGTGCAGTTGCGAGGTCGTCCGCCAGACGGACAGGATTCAGATCGGTATGCACGTAGTCATGGGGAAAGTACGTGAGGACCTTGCTGCCGTCTGGCGACTCCCACCAGAACAGCTTGAAAGGCAGCTGATTGGTGTCATTCCAAGCCATCTTCTGGGTGACAAAGTAATCCACGCCGGACTTTTTGTAGATTTGCGGTAACTGCCAGTTATAACCAAAAGAGTCTGGATTCCAGCCAATGTGGACGTCCACGCCGTACTCCTTCTGGAACCAGCGCTTTCCAATCAACAACGAACGCGCCGTGGACTCACCGTCGGGGATGTTCAGGTCGGGCTCAACCCACATTCCGCCGACAATCTCCCAGCGGCCCTCTTTGATCCGCCGTTTGATCTCCGCATTCATCTCCGGATATTTTTCGGCGACCCATTCGTTGTACGCGGCGGCCGACTGCGTATAGGTGTAGTTGGGGTACTCGTTCATCAGTTGCAGGGCCGTGCCGAATGTACGCCGGACGACGTCGACCGTTTCAGTCCAGGGCCAGAGCCACGCAGCGTCGATATGTGCATTGCCGGTAAGGTGCAGGCTGGCCTGTCGGAGTGTTGGCCGCAGCGGTTCCAGAAGTTCCTGAGCGCGCCGCAGCGAAGCGTCAAAGGCTGGCTGGTCTGCCGCGTCGAGCGCCTTCAGATCCACTGTGCTGATGGCCTTTTCGAGCAGGGCAGTGTCGGCAGAGACATTCCTGGACAGACTCGGAAGCAGAGTCGCCGAGGCGAGAAACTCGATCCGCAGGTCATCGGGATTGGGCCGACTCTCAGAAAACTCGATCTTCTGCTCCGTCCCCTGGAAGACTTTCCTGTCAACGGTGGGCAGTAGTTTGACCGCCACCAGCACCGTGTCGCCGGATTTTGCACGATCGAAGAGAACGATGGGCTCAAGGTCGTCGCCCATGGCCACGCGACGGCCATTCAAGTAAATGATCTCCGGCATGGGCCCGTTCGCGTCGGCGCGAAAGCTGAACCAGATTCTCGTGCCGGTGAGGTCGTATCCGTTCAGCGTGGAAGGCACGGTGATGGAGCGGCGATACCAGACCGCTTCGGTCGTGGCCTCGGTCCTGCCCTGGACGACTGGCCAACGCGAGTCATCCAGATCGATGGCTTCCCCATGTGCGAGATCGCCCACATGCGTTTTCCAGCCCTCCGCGGGCAGAGTATCCAGCCCGGACAGCCGCTGGATTGCCGTCTCGGACTGGCTGGAGAGCGCGCTCGCGATGTGTGCGCCTTCTGGAGCGGACTGCGCCTTGGCTGAGAGCGTCAACGAAACGAGAAAGGCAAAGACGGCCACTACCGAAAGGCCACGCGTGGCAACAAGCTGCCAGGTAAATGTGTTCCATCCCCGTGTCATCACGAATCTCCTTTGTTGCCACGAAAAATAGCATCGAGCGTAGAGCCGGGCTGGGGTCGCTCACAAAGCTTACCGCAGCGTAACAAAGCTATATAATTTCTGCCGAGCGAACGATGGTAATCTGAGTCGCCATGAACATCAAGGAAGTCGCGGCCCGCGCCTGCCTATCGAGCATTTTCAGCTCGTGTGGCCGTGTGAATCTAATCGGCGAGAGCGATTACAGCACGGGGCGTGGGTTGGAAGAATCGCGCCAGCAGGTAAGCCGCCTGCTGCATGCGCAAACCGAAGGCGAGGACTGACTGGCGTGGAACTAAACAAGCTTCAGAGTAAGTCGCATCGCCGCTACAATCCGTTGACACGGGACTGGATTTTGGTTTCGCCCAATCGTACGGATCGACCCTGGCAAGGCCAAACGGAAAAGCCTGCTCAGTTATCCTCTCCCGCTTACGACCCCGGTTGTTATTTGTGTCCGGGGAACTTGCGCGCCGGCGGCATGCGTAATCCGCAGTACTCGTCCGCCTATGTTTTTGACAACGACTTCGCCGCGCTGCAACCCGACCTGCCGAGCCTGACGGTCGAGGATGGCAGTAAGAATCTGCTTATCGCAAACGCGGAAAGCGGCATTTGCCGCGTTCTCTGCTTCTCGCCACGTCACGATTTGACGCTGGCGCAAATGGCGCTGGACGAAATTAGTGCCGTCATCGACGTGTGGGCCGAGCAGTACCGAAGTCTTGGCGATCTCGCATCGATCAACCACGTCCAGATTTTCGAAAATCGTGGCGCGATGATGGGATGCAGCAACTCTCACCCCCACGGCCAGATATGGGCCACGCAGACCATTCCAAATGAACCGCGGAAGGAGCAGGCATCGCTCGAAGATTATTGGCGGGAACATCGCAGCTGTCTTTTGTGTGATTACTCTGCCCTCGAATTGGCGTCAGGCGAGCGGGTTGTATGCCAGAATGATTTTTTTCTCGCCGTTGTGCCTTTCTGGGCAACCTGGCCATTCGAAACCTTGCTGCTGAGCAAGCGGCACCTCACCGATATCGATACGCTGGATGCCTCGGAACGCGCAGCTCTGGCGGACATACTCAAGCGTTTAACGACCCGCTACGACAATTTGTTTCAGACTTCTTTCCCGTACTCGATGGGCTTTCACCAGCGTCCCACGGATGTTGGTGAACATTCGGAGTGGCATTTCCATGGGCACTTCTTTCCGCCGCTGCTGCGCTCAGCCACTGTGAGAAAGTTTATGGTGGGTTTTGAGCTGTTGGCGTCGCCGCAGCGCGACATATCGCCGGAACTCGCAGCCGAGAGATTGCGAGAGATGCCGGAACAACATTACTCACTACAAATATGATTACGGGAGAATCGGCATTGTTCCCGTCCTTCTTGGGTGTGAAGCATGATCCTGGTCTTGATGGGCGTGAGCGGCGTGGGCAAGACGGTCATCGGAGCCTTGCTCTCGGCTCGTACCGGGTGGAAATTCGAAGACGCTGACGATTATCACTCAGAAGAAAGCCGNNAAAAGGTGAAAGCGTTATTCTGGCGTGCTCGGCATTAAAGCAGGAATACCGCGAGTTGTTGGCCGGCGGCTTTGCGAAAAGCGGAATGCAATTTGTCTATCTGCACGCGCCTGCCTCGCTAATCAAAGAGCGCATCCAGTCGCGACACCATCCCTACATGAACCCGGACTTGCTCAATAGCCAACTGGCAACGCTGGAAATACCTTCTGACGCTTGGCCCATCTCCGCTGCTGGAAGTCTGGAGGAGTCCATCGAAAAGATCCTCGCGCGGCTGCGCGAAGCAGGCTTGTTCACGACCGTAGCGGAGACATAAGGATGACGCCCCACCTTCCTCCGTCTGCGAAACTCAGCGGAAGCAGGGACGTCACCCGGGCATAAAACAGGCGCCAACCCTCAGCACTATAGCTGCCTGATGATTACCGAGTACCCAGAGGGCTCAAATACGCCCGAGAACCAGGAGAATGATAACGATGAAGAGGATGAGTCCCACTCCTCCGGTCGGGTAATAACCCCAGTCACGACTATGTGGCCATCGTGGTAGAGCCCCAAAAAGTGCTAAAACCAAGATCACAATCAATATGGTTCCAAGCATAATTCCTCCTTGATCTTCTGCGCTGAGGCGGCGTCAAACGTCACTCGTAAAGGTGGCCTTTGATTCTGTCCGATACCAGCGCAGTGTCCCCGGTCCCCAAGTTTCGCAACACCGGAACCCGACCTTGAGGGGGAAGGCTAGCTTCGTTATAGGCGTTCTCCCGTTTTCTTAATGGTCAAAACTGCTCAATGCGAAGAAGTAGGATCTAAACGGACATAGTGCTCTCAGGGACGCGGGTGACTGCGGGTGGATAGAATCTCCAGGACGCGGAACATCCATTCGAGCAAGGCGTAGCCGGAAAAGAAAATGGCGCGAGCCCACGGAGCGGACCCGCACCAATACTAAGAGTTAATCAACCTTCACTTACGCCTCAAACCGGCTGACGCAATGCCTCGCGGTCAATTCGCTACTGGCGAGGGCGCTCTTCGGTTTTCGGCGCTTCTTTTGCAGGTGCAGGCTGCGCATGAGCCGCAGTCTCCGGATGTGGCGCACTCTGCGCCCGTGGTGCGGCTTCGGCGCGAGGTGCGGCCTGTTGACGAGGCGCAGGCTGGGCATGAGCTGCAGTGGATGGACGAGGCGCGGGCTGCGCGTGCGCCGCAGGCGCCTTAGTTGGCTCCGTAGACGCTCGAGCCGCCTTGGGCTTCGCGGTGTTCTCGTTCGAGCGAGTCGTAGCGGCCTTGGTCTCGGCAGC
>PMXH01000176.1:5666-8016 GCA_003165855.1 Acidobacteriaceae bacterium
GCCTTGGTCTCGGCAGCTTTGTTGTCGGAAGCCTTATTTTCAGCTGCCTTGTTCGTAGCCGCTTTGTTCTCCGTGGCTTTGCTCTCGGCAGCCTTATTCTCTGTTGCCTTGTTCCCCGCAGCCTTGTTCTCGGGAGCCGCAGCCTTGTAAGGTGCTCCCGCCTCCTTGGCTGCCACTACACCCTTGCCGGAAAACTCTCCCGGTTTAGATGTTGCAGCGATCGCCGGCCGCCCCTTGTTCACAGACGCCAATAGTTCATGGTTCTTGCTGGCGGCCTGTTGTTGCCCGGTCTGTGCGGCCGTTGCTGGAGTGTGACGTGCGTGTGCCGCGGTCTCTTCTGCAGCGGTCGGGCGGGCGGTAACTCCACCACTGCCGCCGTTATAGCTGACATGGTTCACGGAGGTGTTAATTACGGTCTTGTTGTAAACATTGTGAACGATCGTGACGTTCACGTTATTCACTGTGGTGTTGTAGTTGAAGGCCCCGTTGTTCCAATATCCGCCTCCATAGCCAACCCCACCATAGCCGAAGCCGTAGTTGACGCCACCGTAGAAGCCGACCTGCTCGCCCCAGTAGCCTTCGTTCCAAGCGTAGGCGTTGTTGCCCCAACCCCAGTAACCAGGAGTCCAGAGCAAACCTGCTTCAGGAGGCTCCGCCCACGTACCTGGCACCCAAAAGTAGCCTTCATCTCCGTAAGACCAGTAGCCGGGCGTCCACAAATAACCGGCAGCGGGGATCATGGGTTGTTCGTACACAGGTAGCTCGGGCGGAGCGATGGTGATAGACACACCGAACTGCGCGAACAATGTGGCCGGTATGGCCAGTATTAGAAATGCTAGCAACAACAAACGGATGGTACGCATTTTAGTCACCTTGCCTGATCATCCTTCGATTGCCCGGTTGTGCCTTGCTGCTGCGGGCTGCGTGGAGTGAAGGGCGGACGCATCACATTTGCGTCACAGGGAAGGATTCCACGGATGTACCGCCAAGTCTGTGCAATATGGATCACTCTTGGGAAGGNNGCAAAGAAAGCGGCGCGAGCCCAAAGCCACAGACTCGCGCCGTCTTTGTTAAGTTGATTGTGCCGCAAGCCACAGCGAACGGTCGTTAGAGATTGACGACCAGCGCAATGTTAACGCCCGGGTACATTGGGTTGCACAGGTAATACACGCCGTCAATGTCGACTACAAAAACGTTTTGCGTGTACAGCCAGTTACTGGGCCATACGCCAACAAATCCGAACGAATAGCCGCCGTATTGGAAGCGGCGATTCCCGTAGTCGCCTTGGCTGACATGAAACGTGTGGCCCGATCCGAAATTGGCCTTGTACTTATCGTCGGGAATGCGTCCACCACCGGAGTGCTGCGCCGGCTGTGCGTTCTTAGCCTGTGCGTTTTTTTCTTCTGGCTTAGCGTTCTTCTCCTGCTGCGCGTTCTTTTCTTCCGGCTTGGCGGTTTTTTCCTGCTGCGCGTTCTTCTCTTCCGGCTTCGCGGTTTTTTGTTGCGCGCCTTTTTCCTCTTGCTGTGCGGGTTTAGCGGGTTGCGCCTTTTTCTCGTCCTGGGCAGGCTTGGCTTTCTGTTCCTCCTGCTGGTCGTGCTGCTCCTGTGCGTATACCGGAGCAGCTGCTCCGAGGCTCAAAGACAGAATTGCTGTGCTGATCACTCCTACTAGTTTCATGGGTGGTGCCTCCGTTGTCGATCGATTCGTTTTCGTGCGCTTGCTCTACCGCAAGCTTCCTGTTGTCGCGTTGACCGGGCTGCCAATGGCGTCGCCCGATACAAGAAGTTCCACTCTCCGGTTCTGCTGCCGGCCGGCGGAGTTGTCGTTGGTGGCTACTGGGAGCGTGTTGCCGAAGCCTTTGGCACTGACTGAGTTGGTCGCTACGCCTTCTTGCACCAGGTAGTCGCGCACTGAATCGGCGCGATTTTCAGACAGGGTCTGGTTCATGCTGTCGCCGCCCACATTGTCCGTGTAGCCGCCGACTTCAATGTTCAGCCCAGGGTAGGCGAGCAGAATACCGGCGACCTTCGCCAGCTTCTCCCGTGCGCCCGGCTTCAACGTATACTTCCCGGTATCGAACAGTACATCCGACATGCTGACGATAAGTCCGCGTGCGCTATCGCGTGTCTCCAGGATCTTGTTCAANNTCGGATAACTTCGCACGCATGGCCGCTTTGTCGGTGTTGGCCTGATCCGCGTTCTGCTGGGCCTGCTGCGCAGCTAAGCGGGCTTGGTCCGCATCGGCTTGCGCCGCTGAGACTGCGCTTGCCGACGAAGCCTGGCTATCGGCCATATCCGACTGAGCCTTCGCCGTTGCAGCTTGTGCATTCGCTGCGTCGGTCCGTGCCCT
>PMXH01000056.1 GCA_003165855.1 Acidobacteriaceae bacterium
TCCAGTTCCGAAAGATTCAAGCCGCCGTTCACCAGCACTTTCATGCCACTTGTGCCACTTGCTTCCCAAGGCCGGCGCGGAGTGTTCACCCAAAGATCGACCCCTTGAACCAGATGCTCTGCCATGATGACGTCGTAATCCGAAAGGAAGACCACGCGGGACTGGACTTCAGGCCGCCGGGCAAACTCGATCCACTGCCGGATCATTTCCTGGCCCTCGTTATCCTGAGGATGAGCCTTGCCTGCCAGCACGAGTTGAACGGGGCGTTCCTGATTCGTGAGGATCTTGGTGAGTCTTGCCGGATCGTGAAGCAGAAGGTTCGGGCGTTTGTACGTGGCAAAGCGACGTGCAAATCCCAGAGTCAAAATATTCTCATTGAGTATCTGTGCGGCACGCTCGACCTCTTCCGCCGATCGTCCCCGCGATGCCAATTGACGGCCAAATACCCTTCTCACGTACTCAACGAGATCCTTGCGATTATCCACGCGAAGTTGCCAGAGGTTGAAATCATCGATTGCATCGATCTCTTTCTCCATGCCTTCCAGTGTTCCGCACCAGCAGCGCTTCCCGCAGACAAGCTCCCACAAGCGGTCTGCTTCAGCAGAGTCCCAGGAGGCGGCGTGAACTCCGTTCGTCACCTGCGTTACAGGCACCTCCGCTTCAGGCCACCTTGGAAAGAGGGGCTGGAACAAACGCCGGCTCACCTCACCATGCAATTTGCTGACGCCGTTGATGGCACCGCTGCCGCGGATCGCCAGATACGCCATATTGAACGGCTCGGACGCGTCCAGGCGATCGCGCCGCCCCAACGCCAGCAACGCGTCGACCGAAATCGACAGCTTCTCCTCGGCATACTCCCTGAGGTATCGCTCGATCAGGCTGGGAGCGAAGCGGTCAAAGCCCGCTTCCACGGGAGTATGAGTGGTAAATAGGTTGCCGGCACGGGTGACGGCAAGCGAGTCGTCGAAGGTCTTGCCGTTGTCTTCCATGTACCAACGCGCCCGCTCCAACACCGCGAATGCCGCGTGCCCTTCATTGAGGTGACAGACCTCGGGCTGCAGTCCCAGCGCTCGGAGCAGGCGCCAGCCTCCAATGCCGAGGACCAGTTCCTGTCTTAATCGCAGCTCCGGACCACCTCCGTACAGTTGCGACGTAATGCCGCGAAAGGCCGGAGGATTTGCGGGATCGTTGGTGTCAAGCAGATACAATTTCACCTGACCCACCTGGACCTGCCATACTCTGATCCACAACTTGAAGCCGGGAAACGCGGCGGCCAGGCGCAGCCATTCGCCGCTTGGTTCGCGCACTGGCCGAATTGGAAGCTGCCCAGGATCGTTGAATGGGTATAGAGCCTGCTGGTGGCCCTCTGCGTCAATCTCCTGACGGAAATAACCCTGCTGATAGAGCAGACCAATGCCGACCACCGGGACACCCAGGTTGCTTGCTGCTTTAAGCTGATCGCCGGCGACGTTGCCGAGCCCGCCTGAATAAATCGGCAGCGCTTCGCTCAGCATGAACTCCATTGAGAAATAGGCAACGGTCGAAACGCCTGAACGCGGATGCGCCGTTTGGAACCACGCCTCCGATTTTTCGATAAGTGCTTTCTCGCGGCGCAGATCAGCAACGAGTTCTTGAAATCCGGGGTCGGAGGTGACTGTTTGCAGCTTTTCCCTGGACACGGTTTGCAACAAAACCCAGGGATTGTGAGTCAAATCCCAGAGTTCGTGATCGAGTTGCTTCCAAAGCTGGTCCGCAGAATGATTAAACGACCACCTGAGGTCCAGGGCTAACTCGGTAAGAGCATCTGAAATGCCGGCATCGAGGGGACGATCATCGATTGTTGAGTCTCTCATAAGCAAATTCCTGTCATGGCTTGGCGGTTGCGGCCGCGTGCACACTGCGACCAAGCGTCGCCGCAACGATGGCCTGGGCTTCTTTCTCGATCTGTTGAAGATGCTTCTGACCGAGGAAACTCTCGGCGTAGATCTTGTAGATTTGCTCGGTGCCTGAAGGACGTGCTGCAAACCAGCCATCCTTGGCAATTACTTTGATTCCTCCAATTGCATTGCCGTCTCCCGGAGCATTGGTCAGAATCTTTTCGATCGGCTGACCGGCAACTTCTGTAGCGTGAATGTCGGACGGAGACAGTTTTGCCAGCGCGGCTTTTTGTGCGGGCGTAGCAGGAGCGTCGATGCGCTCGTAGACGGGGTCTCCCAACTCGCGCGTCAGCTCGCGATAAATCTCACCCGGATCTTTACCAACGCGCGCTGTGATTTCTGCTGAGAGTAAACAAGGAATGATGCCGTCCTTATCCGTGGTCCAAACGCTGCCGTCGCGCCGGAGAAACGACAAGCCGGCGCTCTCTTCGCCGCCAAAACCCAGGCGGCCGCCGAGCAATCCTTCCACAAAGAACTTAAAGCCAACCGGAACTTCATAAAGCAGCCGCCCCAGGCGAGCACTCACGCGATCGATCATGCTGCTGCTCACTGCGGTCTTACCAACTGCGACATCCTTACTCCAATTGGGCCGGTTCGCGAACAAATAATTGACGCACACGGAAAGATAATGATTCGGAGGCAGCAACCCGCTTCCTTTGGTCACGATGCCGTGNNGCAATCCGCGGCCAATAATCGATGCCCGCTCCACCTAGTGGATCCACTCCGAGTTTGATCTTGGAGTCGCGCACTGCATTCATGTCGACGACACTGTTGAGGTCACTGACATAGGCGCCTAAATAGTCGTGCTTGTGCGTTGTGGGCGCATTGAGCGCTTTGGCAAACAGCGTGCGCTTCACACCGTCGAGGC
>PMXH01000549.1 GCA_003165855.1 Acidobacteriaceae bacterium
GCGCAGCAGGTTTTCGAGCAGAATGCGCAGGCAGAAAGGCAGGTGGGTGGTGGAGATGCCTTGGTGGTCGAGGGCGTCGAGGCGATAGATTTCGTATTCCTTCTTGCCGACTTTGAGGCTGGAGCGGGAGTTGAAGCTGTTTAGAGACATGATGGCCTTCCTGATGAAATCTTGATGCCGTGGCGGTGCACGGTGGGTTGGAGCTTAGACACCGGAACTTATAAGTTTAGTCGTTTTGGTGAGGATTGCGTAGGGGCGAATCTCGGGTTCGCGATGCACGGGCGAGAAAGACCCTGAAACACAGGGGACACAGAGGGGCACAGAAGTTTGTGGTGGGCCTCAGTGTGCGGCGAGCCAGACTTGATAGGCGACGACGGCCATCATGAACAGAAGGTAGATGCGGAGGGCCCAGAGGACGAGGAGTTCGGGGCCTTTGAGGTGACGGCGGGGGATGGGATGCTTCTTGGCACGGGCGAGTTGATCGTGTTCGAGGGAGTTCAGGACCCAGGATTGATCAGCTGGTGCGGCGTGGACTTCGTCTTTTCTCATCATTTAGGCTGCAACTCCTAAAGCCGGGCTCGTTGAGACTCCAAGGGAAAGCAGATTCCTCAGGCCAAAGGGCGGCCTTCGGAATGACAAAGGGGATGGTTTCCGCCAACTCATCTCTACTTGCCTCCGAGTGCGGTGAAGATGTTGGGGGCGATGATGCTGATGCCGAAGAGAATGCCGGCGGCGGTCAGGATGAAGACGACGCCGGCGGACAGAATGTTGGCCCACAGCGGACTGACCAGGTCGCCCATTATTTCTTTGTCGTTCACCAGCATGAAGAGGAAGACCAACGCCGGAGGCATGGCCAAAACCGCGACCACATTAACGATGAGAACCACGTAGACCAGGGGCAGGCCTGGGATGAGAACGATAGCTGCGGCGGCCACGGCGCACAGAGTGAGGACGGCGTAAAACGGTTTGCCTTCTCCCATGGGAAGGTTGAGGCTGTGCGGTTTGTGGGTAACTTCGCCGAAAGCGTAGGCCGAGGAAGTTGAGATGGTGATGGCGGCAACGATGCCGGCCTCGACCATGCCGAGGGCGAAGAGCGATGCGCCGAAGCGGCCGATGATGGGTTGGAGGGCCTGGGCAAATTCGGCGGCCTGGAAATTATCGGCGGTCATGCGATGGGCGAACAACGGCGCGGTGGCGAGGATGGTGGCGATGGCGGCGGCGGTGGCTAAGGCGGCACCGAGGACGGTGTCGATGCGGCCGAAGCGGATATCCTTTGTGGTCATGCCTTTGTCGACAGTGGCGCTCTGCTGGAAGAAAAGCATCCAGGGCGTGACCGTGGCGCCGATGTCGGCGAGAAGGATGAGCAGAGTGTCTTTGTTAAAGCCGGGGAGGGGTTGCCAGGTGATGAAGGCGTGGCTGACCGAGTGCCAACTGGGGTGGGTCATGAGCGCGACGGGAATGAAGATCAGGTTGAAGGCGGCGGCGGCGAGAGTGATGCGTTCCCAAGTCCAGTAGCGGTGACTCATCAGGGCGGAGTAGAGGACGATGAGCGCGATGAGGATTGAAATCCAAGGAGGAACTCCGAAGAAACCGAGGCCGGCACGGACGGCGATGAACTCGGTGATGAGAGTAAGGAAGTTTCCGATGGTGAGATCGATCATGGAAAACCAGCCCCAGAAGGGGCCGAAGCGGTCGAAGATAAGTTCGGCGTGTCCGCGATGGGTAGCGGCGCCGAGGCGGACGGTCATCTCCTGTACGACGATTGCCATGCAGAATGTAAGGGCGACGAAAGGGAGGAAGAAACCGATGCCGAACTTGGCGCCGGTGGCAGCGTAGGAGAGCATGCTGGGGCCGTCGTTCTCTCCGAGCATGACGAGGACACCGGGGCCAACCAGCAACCATAGCAGGCGCGCTCGCGAGGAAAAGCCGCGTTGGGCGCGGGCTTCGGATACACGGACACGATCGTGAGCGCGGTCCACGTCCTCGTGAGTGATGACTACGATTTCGTCTTCGTTTTGGGCGGGAACAGGCTTCATCGGTTGAGGTTTGGAATGCTTTGCGGGATCGGACTGATGTTCATAGGTGTGCGCCGAAGCTTCCCCAGTTGAGATTAGCGTAAGTATACACGAGGAAATAAACTATGGTTAAGTAACCTGGACTGGGGTAGTGGTGCAGTTTGGCCCGCACGGCGGTGTGCTTACGGGAGATCCCTCGGCCCGCTGGTGAAAACGCGGGCCTTCGGGATGACGCCGGAAAGATGGAGTGCTAGATCTTTCAAACTGCACCACTACCTAGACTGGACAGTGATAGAGGTAGCTGGCAGGCGGCTGAAGGCGCGGGAGGGGGAAGGGATCCTTCGACTTCGCGGATGGGTCGCTTCGCGATCCATCCGCTGCGCTCAGGATGACATCTTAGAGGGAAGGTTAGCGGGCGGGGCGGTGGTCGGTGGGGGAAACCCAGACGCGGTCGGCGGCGGCGCGGCCGAGGGAAACGTTGCCGGTGGCGGTGGACAGGGCGAGAGTCTGGTCGTAGTTGCGTTCGAGGAGGCGCAATTTTGCTCCGGGACGAATGCCGCGGGCTTCGAGAAATTCGAGGAGGCGGCGGTCGCGTTCGTAGATACCGCTGACGGCGTAGGCGGCTCCGGGTGTGGCGTCGGCGAGGAGGAGCAGGCCGCGATGGCGGCGGCTGGCGGGGCTTTCCATCTCACTGAGGTTGCCGTGAGGGCAGGCACCTCCCTTGCCGAGCTTGGCGAGGAGTTTGGCTTCGAAGTCAGGGGAGACAGCGTGCTCGAGGCGTTCGGCTTCATCGTGAACCTTCCACCACTCCATTCCGAATAATTCGGATAACATGCGCTCGATGAGGTGGTGACGGAGTGTGAGTTTGCGGGCGATCTTGCGGCCGGCGGCGGTGAGGCGGACGTGTCCGTCGGTCTGGACGCGGACGAGGCCGTCCTTTTTCAGACGGCGTACCGCCATGGTGACGGCGGGGGCGGAGACTTTCAGCCAGTCGGCGAGGCGGGCGGAGATGACGGATTCGCCTTCGCTTTCGGCCTCGAGGATGGCTTTGAGGTAGTCCTCTTTGGAGACGGTGATCATCTGGGGAGATTATACGACGGAGTTAAGTGTGGTTAAGGCCGATTTCACCTGGGAGAAACGAAGGCAGAAGTCAGAAGTCAAAATGCAGAAGTAAGAATCTCGAGTGCGTCCAACCAGGTTTTTACTTCTGCATTCTAAATTCTGACTTCTGACTTTCCCTCGCGCGTTTGACAGGGTTCCTCTTTTGCCCCTACCCTTGAATTTCTCTGGCTATGAAAGTTCTGGTTCTAGGAAGCGGTGGACGCGAGCACGCGCTGGTGTGGAAGCTGCGGCAGTCCGCGCGCATTGCGAAGCTGTATTGCGCGCCGGGCAACGGCGGGATTGCGGAAGATGCGGAATGCTTGCCGGTTGATCTGAAGAACCTGGATTCGATGGTGGCTCTGGGGATGCAGGTGCAGCCCGACCTTACGGTGGTGGGGCCGGAGTTGCCGCTGACGCTGGGCGTGGTGGATGAGTTCACGCGGCGGGGCTGGCCTGTATTTGGGCCGACAAAAGCGGCGGCGCAACTGGAGGCGAGCAAGAGTTTTGCGAAAGAATTCCTGCAGCGGCATCGCATTCCGACGGCGGCGTATGCGATCTGCGATTCGATGGAAGAAGTGCGCGAGGCGCTGGCGCTGTTTCACGCGCCGGTGGTGGTGAAGGCGGACGGGTTGGCGGCGGGCAAGGGAGTGGTGATTGCAGCGAGCAAAGAAGAAGCGGCCAGCGTGGCGGCCGAAATGTTCAGCGGCAAGATGGTGGGCGAAGCGGGCACGCGCGTGGTGCTGGAAGAATGTTTGAAGGGCGACGAACTTTCGTTTCTGGTGCTGAGCGATGGGGAGCGGGTTGCGCCACTGGTGGCGGCGCAGGATCACAAGCGCGTGGGCGATGGCGACACCGGGCCGAATACCGGAGGGATGGGCGCTTACTCGACAGTCGACATTGTCGACGACAAGATGCGGGACTGGCTGGTGAATCACATCGCGAAGCCGGTGGTTGAGGGAATGAAGGCGGAGGGCGCGGAATACAAGGGCGTGCTGTACTGCGGGCTGATGATGACGGCGCGCGGTCCGATGGTGCTGGAATTCAATTGCCGGTTCGGCGATCCGGAGACGCAGCCGATCCTGATGCGGCTGGAGAGCGATCTGGTGGATGCGCTGGAGGCGTCGATTGCAGGGCGGGTGAGCGAAGGCGATTTCAAGTGGTCGGGGGATGCGGCGGTGTGCGTGGTAATTGCCTCGGGAGGATATCCGGGGACGTATGAGGTGGGGAAAAATATTGTGGGGCTGGACGCGGCAGCGGCGATTGAGGGCGTGAAAGTTTTTCACGCTGGAACTTCGAACCGGGATGGGGAGTTTTATACGGCCGGCGGGCGGGTGCTGGGGGTATCGGCGCGGGCTGCGGAGTTGGAGACGGCGGTGCAGCAGGCTTATCGGGCTTGCGAGAAGATTCATTTTGAGGGGGCGCATTACCGGAGGGATATTGCGGGGCGGGCGATGAAGAAGAGCTAGCGGGCTGTCGGTGGATTCAATCTTATGGAAAAGTAGCTCGAACGTTTGAGAAGAGTCGCAGGGATCCTTCGACTGCGGAAGTGATTCACTTCGTGAATCACTTTCCTCGCTCAGGATGACAGACTAAAGGAGGCGAATGGGCAAGGTGCTGGTTTCGATTGTGATGGGGAGTGATTCCGATCTTGAGATTATGCGCGAGGCGGGGAAGGCGCTGGAGGAGTTTGGGATCGCTTACGAGATGGATGTTACGTCGGCGCATCGGTCGCCGGAGCGGACGGCGGATTTCGCGCGGAAGGCGGCGGGGCGCGGGATTTGCGTGATCATCGCGGGAGCCGGTGGGGCGGCGCATCTGGCAGGGGTGATTGCGGCGCACACTACGCTGCCGGTGATTGGGGTGCCGATTCCTTCGACTTCTTTGCAGGGGATGGATTCTTTGCTGGCGACGGTGCAGATGCCGGCGGGGATTCCGGTGGCGACGGTGGCAATTGGGAAGCCGGGGGCGACGAATGCGGGGATTCTCGCGGCGCAGATGATTGCGTTGGGCGATGCTTCGATGACGAAGAAGCTGGAAGGGCACAAGGAGAAGCTGGCGCGCGGAGTCGAGGAGAAGTCGAGGAAGCTGAGAAGTTCCCTGGGGAGTTAGGTTTTCATTTGCGGCGAGCGCGGGGGTTTCCTGGCGAAAGGTGCGAGAGTTTCGAGAAAGCGCCGAATTTTTTCGCGGTCCTCGTCAGAGATTTCGATGAACTTCAAGCCAACCCCCAGTCCGGGGGTTCCGTGGGCGACCTGGGCCTCCGCCCAGGCTTTGGTTTGTGCGAGCCAAATGCCTACTCTTAATTTTGTCCCTGGCTCCAAGGGGAGCGGCATTTCGATGTAGCAGCCACCCAGGCCGAGGTCGGATACAGTACCCCAAAACGAAGCTCCCTGTGGAGTGTGAATCTCGATCGAGTTCTGGCAGCGGAAGCGGGCGCCGTGGCGCTGTTCGACGCTCACGGGCTGGTAGTCATCGAGGGCGTCGGAGGACAACGGGAAATCCCACAGCGGTTTTTCGGGAGCGATGTTGAGCAAACCCACGTGGCCGGCTTTTGAGGTTCCGGCTGCGCCGATCCACTTTACCCGGAAGTGCACTCGATTGGCGCCATAGGTCAGCCCGATGATCTCGTCCGGGCTAAGTCTGGGGCGAACGCCGGCGAGCTCGGCCCCGGTGCGGCCGATGTTGACGGTGAGGACTTTCTCGGAGAAGACCTTACCGGCGCTGTCGGTGCCGAAAATGCGTACCGGGACTTCGACTTGCTTGCGGGGCTGGCTGCGCCTGCCGGTCGGTTTGAGCAACATCCGTAACCTCGAGAGTGGAAGAAGGTCCAGGATCGATGGTACAGAATAGCTTGGGTGAAAAAGGTTCTCAACAAAGCAATTTGTGCTTCGTGGCTCAGTTTAATAAGGAAGCGAGCCAAACGCGCGATTGTTGCGTCGCAAAGTGCGCGACGCTTCGCGCGGCTCGCCCAGATTCCTCGCTGCGCAAAAGCGCTTGCTCGGAATGACATTCAAACAACCGCGGACGCTAGAGAGGCTCGTGGCGGCGTTCGACACCCGGCGATTTATAGCTGCAATCCTTTCAGGTACTCGCGAAATGGTTTGCCCAAGTCTTCGCGTTTTAGGGCGAATTCGACGGTGGCTTTGAGGAATCCTAGTTTGTCGCCGGTGTCGTGGCGGCGGCCTTCGTAGACGTAGGNNGTAGCGGCCGATGATGGCGAGGTTTGATGGAGCATCTTCGGGCTTGGGTTTCTCGACCATGTTCTTGATTTCGAAGAGGCGTTCGCCGAAACGGCTGTCTTCGACAGGCTTCACGTCGAGAACGCCGTAGGAAGAAATCATTTTGCCTTCAATGATCTGAGTCGCGAGCACCGAGCACTGGGTCTGGTCGAAAACCTCGACCATTTGCTTGAGGCAGGGGACTTTGGCGTCGATGACGTCATCGGCGAGGAGCACGGCGAAGGGTTCGTTGCCCACGAGTTCGCGGGCCATGAGGACGGCGTGGCCGAGGCCGAGGGCTTCTTTCTGGCGGACGTAGGCGACGTGCATCATGTCGGAGATGGAGCGCACGATCTTGAGCAGGTCGAGTTTCTTGCGGTCCTCGAGCATTCGTTCGAGCTCGTAGCTGACGTCGAAGTGGTCTTCGATGGCCTGCTTGCCGCGGCCGGTGATGATGAGGATCTGGTCGCAGCCGGAGGCCATGGCTTCTTCGACGCCGTACTGGATGATGGGCTTGTCGACGAGCGGGAGCATTTCCTTGGGCTGGGCCTTGGTCGCGGGTAGGAAGCGGGTGCCGAGGCCGGCTGCGGGGAAAACGGCTTTGCGGACTTTCATGGGCATAGAAACAGTCGTTGGTCGTCGGTCGTTAGTCG
>PMXH01000265.1 GCA_003165855.1 Acidobacteriaceae bacterium
GCGGGAGCACGATCACCACCACCCACTCGCCGGAAGCCATAGGGTCGCCGTGACTGTCTTTGGCGATGCCGGGAAGAACCTTGAGGGTGGGGAACAGGGAAGCATCGAAGCCGCCGGAAAGCTCGGCCTCCGATCCTTTGCGCAGCACCAGAACATTGTTGGGATTGCCGCTGGAGACGAAAGCACGATGCAGGCCCGCCAGCAGCGCCATCAGAAAGATCGCCGTGGTCACCGTCAGAGCGATGCCCAGCGCGGTCATGATGGTAAGCCCTTTGCGGAGCTTCAAATTGCGCACGTTGTAGCTGATCGGTATTGCCATAAGTTCACTCTCAACTCATCCGTGTACTCAGCCAATGTGGCGTAATCCCTCCACAATATTGGTGCGCGACGCGGTGTATGCCGGAAGACAGCCACTGATGAATCCCACGATCGCGGCCACCAGCAAGGATGCCAACATCGTCGGAACGGAGACCTTCATTCCTCCTGGAATCCCGATTGCGACGGGGGAGTGCGTCAACCAGCGTATCAGCAAGGTTGCGCCCACAACTCCCAGCATTCCGCCCGCCACCGACAACGCGATAGCCTCGCCCACGAACATCGACAGCACGCGCTGGCGGGTGAAGCCAAGCGTCTTAAGCACCGCGACTTCTCGTGTTCTTGCGCGAATCGACATCGCCATGGTATTGCCCGAGACCAGAAGGATGGCAAACACCACCGCCCCGCAAATCCCCAGGATGAATGCCTTCACATTCCCCAAAGACGAAACGAACGAGAGCTGGAACGCTTGCTGGCTCTCGGTCTTGGTGCGCTGCGGCGCGTTGCGGAACATTTCGTCGATGGCCTTGGAGACGGGTGCAACATCACTGGGCGACGCCACCTGTGTCAGATACCACCCCGCTTGTCCCTTGAACCAATCGACCGACTCTTCCAAATACTTGGTGTTGAAAATCAAGGAACGAACAGGTGGATCGATCGTATAAATCGCGCGGATCGTGACCTCGGGGTGCACCGGGAAATATGGACTCTGCAAGGTGAGACGGTCACCAATCTTCCAGCCGAATTTCTTGGCTAGCTCAATATCCACCATGGCTCCCGTGCGATCACGTTGCCACGCTAGCAACTGGTCCGGTGGAACGATCTTGTCTGCTGCAACCTTGGGATACTCTTCCGGGTCGGTCACTACTTGGGCGAAGGAGTTGGTCGAGCGGTCGTCCTTGTAGACGTTCCCGAAATAAGTCATCGGCACCACGGCCACAACGCCGGGCACCCGTCGAATCTTCTCGCGGTAATACGCCGGCAGAAAAAATGCCAGCGAAACCCGATCCCTGGTGATGATTCGCTTCACCGCATCGGGAGGTCCCTGGTCGATGTAAAAAGTGCGCCAGATTGACATCATCAGCGTCAGCAACAGCAGCGAAAAGCTGATGCTCAGCATGGTCAGCAAGCTGCGCCGCTTGTTACGAAACGTATTGCGCACCACAAAACTGCTTAAAGTCATATCAAACCAGATTTCAACCGATGTAGCGCAAACCCTCAACAATATTTACCTGCGCGGCGTGATAGGAAGGAATCAGCGAACTAAGAAATCCCACGAGCGCCGCTACCGCCAAAGCCACGCCCAACGTACCGAGCGTAATCTGCATTTGTGCCAGGAAAAATCCCATGGGTGATTGTTTCATGACGATCAGTAGTAGCCACGCGAAGGCGCAGCCAAAGATTCCGCCCGCAAGCGAAAGTGATACGGCTTCGCCCACAAAGAGGCCAAGAATGGTCCGCCGCTCAAAGCCCAGCGTCTTTAGAACGGCCACCTCGCGGGTGCGCTCGCGGATCGACATCGCCATTGTGTTGGCAGATACCAGCAGCGTAGTGAAGACGACCGCCACGCAGATGCTGAGAATGAAAGCTTTCACATTCCCCATCATGTTAACGAAGCTCAGTCCAAAGGCTTTCTCGCTTTCGGTCTTGGTTGGCTGCGGCGCATTGCGAAACATATCGTCCACCGCACTGGCGATCTTAGGCACATCGTCGGCTGAGCCAGACATGATGCTAAACGTACCCGCCTCTCCCTTGAACCAGCTCACTGCCTCTTCCACATACTTCGCGTTGAAATAAACAGTTTTGTTCGTCGTCGGCCAGTGGAAGATGCCGCGAACCGTGAGTTCGGGATTGACGGGATAGATTGTGCCGAGCAGAACGATGCGATCTCCCACTTTCCAACCATACTTTCGAGCCAGTTCATCGTTCACAATTACGCCGGCACGGTCGCGCTGCCAGGCGGCCAGTTGGTCGGGCGCGATCTGCATCTCCGGGTAGACCTTCGGAAACTCGTCGGGATCGGTAGCGAACTGGGCGAAGAAGTTCTCCTGTTTATCGTCTTTATATAAGCCACCGAACCACGAGTTGGGAACCACTGCAACGACGCCGGGAATCGCCCGGATTTTTTCGCGATAGAATCCGGGCAAGAAATTGGTCAGCGAAACCCGGTGACGCGACACCAGTCGGCGCATAGATTCCGCGCTCCCCTTGTCGATATAGAACCCTTGCCAGACCGTCATCATGAAGGTCAGCAACAGCAGGGAAACGCCAACACTGGCAACCGTCAGGATGCTGCGTCGTTTGTTGCGGAAGGCATTCTTGGTGACAAACCGGCTCAGAGTCATGGTTGAACCCCAGGAGTAACCAGAAACGGAGAACAGAAGGCAATCGTGCCACGGACTGGCAACAAGGATAACCGAACCAACTTATCACCGACAACTGCGCCCGTCGTTCTCCCCCGCATCTTCATGAGGCTCAATTCAAGAAATACAACCACTGTTTCCATACTCCCTCACCCCTGGCGACCTCGCCAGTGGAGATCGTCACTCCGTGCGCATGACAAATGTCACCCGCCGACAGCCCTATAAATACAACCGCATGCCCGGCCGTGGAGTTACGGTATCGAGCGCCAGTTTTCTGGCCGGAATAGCGAAGGACAGACGCCCGGGTTTTCTCTCGATGTCTTCTGCCTTTGAACACTCCAATTCTTCAGTACTTTGGTAACTCGAACCTTAGTCTCGGGAGCGATATCCTAACCTTTACCTGCCCCGGGTTCTAACCCACGCTGCTCCCAGCTGGAAGCTGCGCGGCTTTTCTCTGTGATGAGGCACGGAACTATGTCCACGAAAATCGGCCATTTCGAAATCCTGAGTGAACTGTCAAAGTCCGCCACCGGCGTTGTCTACAAGGCCAACGATTCCGAAACCAGTCAAACGGTCGCTTTGAAAGCGATCCAGTTGTCCGCTTTCGGCGAGCAAGCTGCCGAACTGGAGAAGTGTCTCCTCGCAGAGGCCGAGGCTACAAAGGTCTTGAGCCATTCCAACCTCACCACTGTTTCCGGCGCGGGAGAAATCGAAGGCCAGTTCTGCGCCGCCATGGAATACATCCAGGGCAACAGCGTCGCCACCATGCTGGCGCGCAAAGAAGGCTTCTCCATCTGGGACCTGCTCGATATCGGACGACAGGTGTGCAGCGGCCTCGACGACGCTCACTCCCACAACGTATTTCACTATAGTTTGGAGCCCGCCAAGATCATGTGCGGGTGGGATAGCACAGTTAGGGTTTTGGGATTCGGCGTTTCTAGCGTGGGAAAGTTCACCGCCGCCATGCCCGGAGTTCCGTCGATTCTGCACTACATGTCCCCGGAGCAGGTTCGCGGCGAGAATATCGATGCGCGGTCGAACTTCTTCAGCCTGGGCGCAATGTTCTACGAGATGGTGACCGACCGTAAGGCATTCGATCGCGAAGATCCTGAATCTCTGCGCCAGAGCATCCTTGAGAGCACTCCCGTGCCCCCCATGCACGTGAATCCCAAGCTTCACCCCGTGCTGAGTGATCTCATCATGAAAGCGCTTGCCAAGGATCCAGCCCAGCGCTATCAGACCGGAAGAGAACTGCTCGACGATCTCGAGAAGTGTAAGGAGTCCAAACCGCAGGCCGCGAAGCAGGCTGCAGCCCCTGCGAAAGCCGCAGCCGTTCCCGCCGCAGTCAAAGCAGTCGCCCAACCCAAGTTCGCCTCGGCTCCTGCAATGTCAGTCGAGAGTCAGCCGGTCGAAAGCAAGCCCGCCGTCGCGCAACCGCTAGCCGCGTCCAGGCCCGCAGAACCCAAGTCAGAAGTAGCCAGACCGAACCCCGCTCCCGCTCGCAAGGCGGCAGCGGCCGCAGCGGGATGGGGAGGCGGCGATGCGGCTTCTTCCGCGCCCAACTCACCCAAATTCGAAGCGTCCAGCCCGGCAATCGCTCCACGCGCCAAAGCGAACATCGGCGCGTCGCAGCCGCCTTCAGCTTCCATGTCGTCAGCCGTCCTCGATGAGCCCGCCGTCGAAGCTCCCGATGCCGGCCAACCCAGGATCGCTGTCGATCCCATGATGGCGGAAGGTGGCCCGTCTCGCGGCAGCAGCGTGAGCTTCTCGGAGATGACCGAACTGCCTCCGCTCAAGGAAGTTTATATTGCACCGCCGCCACCACCTCCGGCTCACGACCAGCCAACTCCTCAGTCGCACGATTTCACGGTCCGCGAATCTGAACAGGAGAAACCCAGAATCCAGCCCCGGGAGGTTGCCCAGAAGGCAATCAAGGAAATCAAGAACGTTCCTCCCCGCCTGGTGATTTACTCCATTGCCGGCGCGGCCGTATTGATTCTCGTCATCGCCATAGCCCTGGTCCTCCATGTCAACAGTTTGAATAGTGACGGCGATACTCCCCGCCCCGTACCGGCCGAGTCGACCGCGCAGCCGGCAGCGCAACCTCAGCCTGTGCAATCGCAACCGGCGCAAGCTGCCCCGGTACAAGCCCAACCCTCCGCGCCCGTGGCTGACGCTGAGCCGGCGCCCACTCGCGCGGCTGCCGCGGCCGCTAGAGGAAAGAACGCCAGGAAGAAGCCCGCACCCGTAGTTGCCGTAGCCGTGCCCGGACAGATGGCCATTGATTCCACTCCGCAAGGCGCGCAAGTTCAGCTCGACGGCAAAACCGATCCTTCCTGGGTCACTCCTTTCACTCTGTCGGGACTCAATGCCGGCCAACACACGGTTACGGTCAGCAAGACTGGCTACTCCAGCGATACCCGCACCGTGGATGTGGCTTCCGGCGGCAAATCGTTTGTCGTGACCCACCTTTCCCAGCTTATGGCGACGCTCGCCGTCTCCAGCACTCCGTCCGGCGCCAGCGTCTATGTCGACGGCAAAGACACCGGCAAGCTCACTCCCGCCCAAGTCTCCGTGGATAAAGGCCAGCACGTCGTGCTGGTGCGCAAGTCGGGCTTCATCGACGAAACCACCAGCTCGCAGTTTGTTCTCGGCCAGACCATCAGCTTCTCACCCGCGTTGCGCTCGCTCGGCAATGTCGATGACATCAAGACCGTCGGCAAGATGAACAAATTGTTCGGTGGCAAGGCTGCGCAGGGTATGGGCGCGGTCAGCGTAAAGACCCAGCCCAAAGGCGCCCAGGTAGCCATCAACCAGCACATGCTGGATAAGAACTCACCCGTCGATTTCGTGCTCGATCCCGGCAACTACATCGTCGACATCACCATGAGCGGCTACGTGCCTATCCACAAAGTCATCACCGTGGACAAAGGCGGCAAAGCAGTCATCGATGAAGTCCTGCAGCACGAGTAATCGGGCAAAGCTCTCAATGCGGCAATCCGACGCGCTGCAACAATTGCTGGAAGCGGGGGTCGGACCTGAGACGGTCGAAGGGCGGGTCGGCGTTTAGAAGGATAAGTCCACCTTCGCGGCGACGATCCAGACTCTCCAGCACTTTGAACGCGCGATCAAAGTCTCCCAGCGCCCCATAGATTTCCGCGGTTACTCCTGTATCCGGCAAGACACCGCCGGGGCTTATCTTAGCCGCTCTCCTCAGACAGCTTCGCATTTCCGTCTTCTTGCCCGCTCGAGCGTAGGTGTGTGCGAGGTCTAATAACATCCATGTGTTTTCACCAGTAAGTGCAACCGACCGCTCCCCTTCGGCAATCGCCTCGGGAAACATGTGCTTCTCGCAATAAATGCGCTCCAGCACGCGGTGCGCGTGGGCAAAGTTAGGATCCATTTCGATGGTGGCACGGGCCTGCAGCATTGCCTCATCGTACCTGCGCGCCCAGTAAAGCATCTCCGCCAGATCGGTATTGATGATGGCCGAAAGCGGATCCGTCTGCCGGGCCCGCTTCACCTCGGCCACGGCTTCGTCCATTTGTCCGAGCGCCGCCAGATCAACGGCGTACCATTGATGAGCGATCGAGTAGTTGGG
>PMXH01000006.1 GCA_003165855.1 Acidobacteriaceae bacterium
GTCAAGAGCAATATCGGCCATACCGGTTCGGCGGCAGGCGCTGCCGGCTTGATTAAAACGGCGCTTGCCTTGCAACACAAGATATTGCCGGCAAGCCTGCATTTCACGCGACCCAATCCCAAGACCGATCTCGCCGACAGCCCCTTTTTCGTCAACTCCACGCTAAGGAACTGGGAGAATGTTCCACTGCCTCGCCGCGCGGGCGTCAGTTCTTTTGGCCTGGGCGGCACCAACGCTCACGTTGTACTCGAAGAAGCTCCGGAGCAGGCGCCATCAAGCGCATCGCGGCCCGGGTATCTCCTGGTCCAGTCGGCCAAGTCCCCGGCCGCTCTTGATGCGGCCACGGCAAGGCTCGCCGCCCATTTCAAGGCGAATCCTGACCTGAACCTCGCAGACGCGGCATTTACGCTTCAGGAAGGGCGTCAGGTTTTTGAATACAGGCAGATGCTTGTCTGCCGTGATCTTGACGATGCAATCGGCGCACTTGAGGCGCGCGATCCCAAACGCGTTATCGCCCATCGCGAAGACGCTGACCCACCTTCGGTCGTTTTCATGTTCCCCGGTCAGGGTGCGCAGCACATCAACATGGGAGCAGACCTCTATCGCACCGAATTGGTATTCAAGCAGGAAATCGACCGTTGCACGGAGATCCTTCTGCCAAGCCTCGGAATCGACCTGCGCCAAGTGCTGTATCCGGCGGCCGACAAGGCGAGGGATGCGGAGGATTTGCTGACGCAGACACGCATTACGCAGCCTGCGCTCTTCGCAATCGAATTCGCACTGGCAACACTCTGGATGTCGTGGGGAATCAAGCCGGCAGCACTGATCGGGCATAGTATCGGTGAGTATGTCGCCGCCTGCCTGGCGGGCGTATTCACCCTGGAGGATGCTCTTGCGCTGGTCGCGCAGCGCGGGCAACTGATGCAGAGCATGCCACCCGGCATCATGCTTGCGGTTTCGATGCCGGAAGGTGAGCTGAAGAAGATTCTTCCCGCAACACTTTCGCTCGCCACCGTGAATGGCCCTTCGCAGTGCGTGGTGTCCGGCCCCGCGCAAGAGATTGAGTCGTTCTCGACTGCCCTGACGGCTCAAAGAAAAGCTGCCACGGTTCTGCACACTTCCCATGCCTTCCATTCCGTCATGATGGATCCGATCCTGCAACCGTTTGCCGAGCGTGTGAGTCGGGTCAAAATGGGCGAGCCACAGATTCCGTTTATGTCCAATTTGACGGGGACGTGGATTCTCGCAAGAGACGCGCGCGATCCGCAGTACTGGGCAAAGCATCTGCGTCACGCAGTGCGATTCGGGGATGGAGTCAAGGAAGCACTCAACAGCAGCGACACGATTCTGTTGGAAGTTGGTCCAGGAACGACCCTGAGCTCCCTGGCCAAACTCCAGCCGCAAGCTCAAAACCGCACGATTATCTCCTCTTTGCGGCACGCGCGTGAGCAACGGCCTGACGTCGCCTGCATGCTCGCAGCTCTCGGTCAGCTTTGGTTGCACGGTGTCAACGTGGACTGGCCGGGCTTCTATGCCGGCGAACGTCGCCACCGAATCGTGCTGCCCACCTACGCCTTTCAGCGGGAAAGATACTGGATCGAAAGCCGCGCGCAGGAGCCGAAAGCCACGTTACCAGCCGCCGTAAGCGAGCGAGAGCCGGATCCCGCCGATTGGTTTTACCTTCCTACGTGGAAGCGAGCCGAGATTTCAAAACAGGCCAGCGAAAAAGACCCAATCGGACAGAAACTCGAATGGCTGCTTTTTCTCGACGAAAGCGGGCTCGGCGAAAAGCTTGCAGAGGCGCTCACCTTGCAGCAAGAGNNCGGCCAGGGCTATCAAAAAATCAATGACGAAACGTACGCGATCAACCCCGAGCGGCCGGCAGATTATAAGTCGCTGATCTCCGAGCTCACTGCCCTGGGCAAGACGCCACAAAAGATTGTCCATCTCTGGAGTGTGTCGGGGGCAGAAGAGCGAAGTGACCGGTGGTCGCTCCTGGAGCAGGCCCAGAGCCTGGGTCTCCACAGCATGATTCTCTTAGCCCGCGCGTTGAGTGAGAAGAGTATTCTGGCGAAGGTGGAAATTGAGAACGTCATGACCGGTGTCATGGCAGTGACGGGTGAAGAAAAGCTGAATCCTGAACGGGCCACTGTATTGGGCGCTGGCAAAGTGATTCCCCTCGAATACCCCAACCTCAGATTCCGCAGCATCGATGTAATTCTTCCCGACCCAGGAACCAGGGATGAACAAAGAATCATCAAGCAACTACTCACCGAATTCTCGATGAAGCCGACGGAGTCTGCAGTTGCTTACCGGGCTGGGTATCGATGGGTCGAGTCCTTTGAGCGAGTTCATCTGGAGGCGTCAGCAGGAGTCGCGTCACGGTTGAAGGTCAACGGTGTTTACCTTATTACCGGCGGACTCGGTGGAGTCGGTCTGGCCTTGGCGGAGTCATTGGCAACGAGCGTTCAGGCGAAATTGATTCTCGTTGGACGCACCGGCCTCCCTCCCAGGGATCAATGGGCGGCCTGGCTCGCTACTCATCCTGATCAGGATGAAACGAGTTCTCGGATAAGAAAAGTTGAGACCCTCGAGGCTGCCGGAGCTGAAGTCCTGGTGGTGGCGGCCGATGTGGCCGATCGAGTCCAGATGCAGCATGCAATCGCTTCGGCAAGGAGCCGCTTTGGACCTATCAATGGCGTCATTCATGCAGCAGGAAGAGCCGATTACGGCGGGGTCATTGAGCGGAGGACGAAGCAAGCCGTAGAAGAGATTCTGGCTGCGAAGGTCAAGGGTACATTGGTGCTCGATGAACTACTAGGCCGCAGTGGCCTGGACTTTTTTGTTCTCTGTTCCTCCCGGAGCAACGTCGACCTGGGAGGGGCATTCGGCCAGGTGGCGTATATCGCGGCGAACGAGTTCCTCGATGCCTTTGCCTTTTACAAGAGAACCACGGATGATGTGTACACCTTGTCGATCAACTGGGACGCTTGGCGCGATGTCGGTATGGCCGACCATGCCTCAAAGGAGCAGGCACGAGCCGGGAAGGTGGCTCGCGTCTTGTCGGACGCAAACTCGTTGAGCCCTTCGGAAGGGGCGGAGGTATTTCAGCGGGTTCTAAATTACTCCTTCGCGCGGGTCGTGGTCTCTGTTCAGGATTTGGACTCTCGGCGGAAGGCTATCCAGGCAACCCAGGCAGGATCGATAGCGGAGCAGGAGGCCGGACCCACTCAAACCATCAGCCAGGCCCGCCCCGAGGTAACCACTGCTCAAACCACCCCAACCAGTGAGCCCGAGCGCGTGCTGGCAACCATCTGGCAAGATCTGCTGGGCATTCAGAAGGTTGGGGTCGACGACAACTTCTTTGATCTCGGCGGCGATTCGTTGCTGCTGCTGCGTGTTCAAGTCAAGATCCGCCAGGCGATGGGAGCGGAACTCTCCCTGGCCGAGATGTTTCAACATCCGACCATCAGTGCGCTGGCTCGGCGCCTTACCCAAACCACGGAGGAGCCAGCCGCGTTGGTGGCAGTTCAGGACCGTGCTCAGTTGCAAAGAAACGCATTTGGCCGTCGGCATCAAACCACCAAACAAAGTTAGGAGAACTGAACCCAGATTTCCGTTTTGATCAACGAATGTGTGCGATAGATAGCTTGTCAGGCCAGAACAGTGAACATCGGCAACATCGATGAAGTGCTCACCACAATCTGCCTTTTCTCATGAATCAAGAAAGCTAGTCAGGACTGAACGACAATGGATACGAACTCCAATTCAATTGCAATTATCGGCGTGAGCGGGCGCTTTCCTGGCGCGAAGAACGTGGACGCTTTCTGGAAGAATCTCACTGCCGGAGTCGAATCCATCTCCTTCTTCNNGCGATGAAGAGTTGGCTGCTTCGGGTGTTGACGTCGCCGAGTTGAAAAAGGCTCCGGGTTATCGAGCCGCTCGCGGCATGATTGAGCAGGCCGATTGGTTCGACGCAGCCTTCTTCAACATAAGCGCCAAAGAGGCGGAGGTGCTCGACCCGCAGCAGCGCCTCTTCCTCGAAGCAGCGTGGGAAGTGATGGAGGATGCCGGCTACGATCCGGCGCGAGTCAAGGGCTACGTTGGAGTTTACGCGGGCATGAGCGTCAACAGTTATTACATGAATAACCTCTATTTGCGGACCGATCTGATTGGGCCCGGAGGCAAAATAGGGGGCGGCGTGGCCGACAAGGATTATCTGGCCACGCGCGTTGCGTACAAGCTGAACCTGAAGGGGCCGGCGATCAGCATGCAGACCGCCTGTTCCACGTCGCTTGTAGCCGTTTGCCAGGCATGCATGGCTTTGCTCTGTTACCAATGCGATATCGCTCTCGCCGGCGGTGCCTCGATCACCTTTCCGCAAAAGCGAATTTATTATCCGGATGGCGGAATGCACTCGGCTGACGGTCATTGCCGGCCTTTCGACGCACAGGCGTCCGGAACAGTCTTCAGCGACGCGCTTGGCATGGTTGCGCTCAAGCGTCTCGATGAGGCGTTAGAAGACCGCGACCAGATCTACGCAGTGATTAAAGGATTCGGCCTGAACAACGACGGCTCGGCAAAGGTAGGGTTTGCAGCGCCGAGCGTTGACGGACAAGCTGAAGTGATTGCGTTGGCACTGGCGCAGGCAGGCGTCGAAGCCGATACTATTTCATACATTGAAGCGCACGGCACCGCGACTCCCATGGGCGATCCAATTGAGATTGCCGCGTTAACCCAGCCGTTTCGGGCGAGCACTTCCAAGAAGAACTTTTGTGCAATCGGCTCTGTCAAGGGAAATATCGGGCATACGGATGCCGCGGCCGGTGTGACCAGCCTGATTAAAACAGCGCTTTCGTTGAAGCACAAGATGCTGCCGCCGAGTCTGCATTTCACGGCGCCAAATCCCAAGATTGATTTCGCCGGCAGTCCCTTCTTTGTGAACTCGAAATTNNAGTGGAAGGCCGGCGCAACGCCGCGTCGCGCCGGAGTAAGCGGCTTTGGCGTTGGCGGCACGAACGCTCACATCGTGCTTGAAGAGGCGCCGCCCTTGAAGCCGTCTGGACCATCACGCTTGTGGCAGCTTCTGCCGCTCTCGGCTAGAACAGGTTCCGCGTTGGATTCCGCGACGGCTCAGCTCTGTGAGCATCTTAAGGAAAATCCCGACCTGAATCTGGCTGATGCGGCGTGCACGCTGCAATCGCGGCGACGCGCTTTCGACCACCGCCGGATCGTTGTCTGCCGCGATGCGGAGGACGCTGTGCGGACGCTTGAGGCGCGCGATCCGAAACGCATGCTTACGCAAGAGGGCAAGGTCAAGGAACACTCGGTTGTTTTTATGTTCCCCGGCCAGGGCGCCCAATACGTAAACATGGGGGCTGAGTTGTACCTCACCGAGCGAGTCTTCAAGGAGGCGATCGATCAGTGCGCTGCAATCCTGGTTCCGCATTTGGGATTCGATCTGCGTCAAGTGCTGTTTCCTTCTGCGGAGAAAGTAAAAACCGCCGAGGAATTACTGGTTCAGACGCGCAATACCCAGCCAGCATTGTTTGTCATTGAGTACGCACTGGCTAGTCTCTGGATGTCGTGGGGGGTGAAGCCACGCGCCATGATCGGCCACAGTGTTGGCGAATACGTGGCTGCTTGT
>PMXH01000426.1:0-4958 GCA_003165855.1 Acidobacteriaceae bacterium
GTGCGCGCCCCAGGTGGTGGCGAAGCCGGCGTATTGGGCAATGTGGTCCGCGATGACCGCGGCGGTCACCTTATCCATTTCGAGACCGCCGTACGCTTCGGGAATTTCCACGCCGCTCAAACCCAGATCGCCCGCCTTTTTGAGAAGATCGCGCGAAATGGCGAAATCCTTGTGTTCAATCTTCTCTGCATTCGGCAGGATCTCGTTGACGGTGAATTCTTCCGCTGTCTGCCCGATGAGATGGTGTTGCTCGGTGAAGTCCTCGGGCGTAAAGACTTCGTCGGTGCGGCGGGATTCAAGCAAGAAGCTTCCGCCGGAAATTCTGGTCTTGGGTACTGCTGTGGTTGTGGCCATAGGTCAGCCCTCCGAAAGGAAAACTGCGGAACAAGTTAGTAAAGACTGGACATCAACCATATTCTAATTCGCAGGCCGCGGGAATGATAGGAGGGAAACATGCAAGTCGAACCGGGCTTTTGCACCGTGATTTGCATTCAGAAAGATGGAGGATCGGGCAGCGCCGCCCTGCAATCCACCGGAGCCTCGTTCATCAGAGATCGGTAACGCAGAACCTCGTTTACGGCGACTCCGGCAGTATTACTCCCTTGATGCTATGCACGTGAAAGCGCGCCGCAGCCTGGCAAGTCGAATACCCGGCCGCATGCGTAGAGTCCGACTGCGGACCGTCGCGAGCGACCTTGTAGCTGCGCATCGCATAGCACAGGGTATCGGCCTCTGGCTGCCCGTCCGGGCCCAGAATAAAGACGTGGGGCAGACTAAACTGGTTTAAGCGCGGGCTGTACTCCCCGACGTGAATGCGGTCCAGCGGTCTTCCCATATCTAGCTCAGCTTTTGGATTCGGGGAAGAAAGAAGATTGTTGCTCTCGGAGGAATTGAGCCGTCCGGGCTCCGTAGCTTGAACTGCAACGGAATTATTCTCCGGCGAAGACTGTGCTGCCACCGGCGCAGCACACACTGCGATCAGTAGCGAAAAAGACAAAAGGCGGGAGATCAACATGGGGAGCCCTCCTTGTGACGGATTATAACTCCGTTCAGAAGGCCTGGGTGAATCGGGCCGTACCTCTCTCGGCTAGTTCAGATTCTCGAAGATCCCCGCAGCGCCCATGCCCCCACCGACGCACATGGTCACCATGCCGTAGCGACCGTTGCGGCGCTTGAGTTCGCGGATGATCGTTGCCGTCAGCTTGGCTCCGGTGCAGCCCAAGGGATGTCCGAGCGCGATCGCGCCGCCGTTGGGATTTACATTCGCCGGATCGAGCCCGGCTTCTTTGATCACTGCCAGCGACTGCGCGGCGAAGGCCTCGTTCAACTCAATCACATCGATGTCGGAAAGCTTCAGACCAGCCATCTTCAAAGCTTTCGGAATCGCGAATACCGGGCCAAGTCCCATTTCTTCCGGCTTGTATCCCGCAGTCGCGAACGAAACGTAGCGCGCAAGCGGCTTGATGCCCAACGCTTTTGCGCGTTCGGCGGACATGACCACCGCTGCCGCCGCGCCATCCGACATCTGAGAGGAGTTTCCTGCAGTTACCGTGCCCTTAACGTGAAATGCCGGCTTGAGCGCGAGCAGAGCTTCGAGCGAGGTGTCGGCGCGCGGGCCTTCGTCTATCTTGAAAACAATTTCCTGCCGCTTGGGCTTCGCGCCATTGGGAGTGGTAAAGCTGACCGGCACGCCCACAACTTCCTCCTCGAACTTGCCAGCCGCGATCGCCGCCAGCGCCTTCTGATGGCTGCGCAGAGAGAATTCATCCGCCGCTTCGCGCGTAATGCCGGAGCGCTGGCCCACGCGCTCGGCGGTAAGGCCCATATTGAGGTAAGCGTCCGGATAGTGGTCGACCAGCCAGGGATTCGGTGAAACCTTGTGGCCTCCCATCGGAATCATCGTCATCGACTCGGTGCCACCGGCGACGATTACCTCCGCCCCGCCGCTCATGATGCGTTCCGCTGCCATGGCAATCGCCTGCAATCCCGACGAGCAGAAGCGGTTGATGGTGAGCGCCGAAACTTCGACCGGCAACCCCGCGCGCAGCGAGGCGATGCGGGCCACGTTCATCCCCTGCTCGGCCTCGGGCATGGCGCAGCCGAGGATGACGTCTTCAATTTCTTTCGGATCGAGTTGCGGCACGCGCTCCAGAGCGCCCTTGATGGCGATGGCGCCCAGTTCGTCGGGGCGAGTGGCGCGGAGCGTGCCTTTGTAGGCGCGTCCCACAGGCGTCCGGACAGACGAAACGAGAACAACTTCACGCATGACGATCCACCTTGATGTATTCCGTTGTAGCGCTTGGCTTGGGGATCGGATCACCCTGCCGGCGCATGCCGTCGAGGTAAAGCTCCATCGCTTTGCGAATGAGTTCCTTCACCTCGTCCAGCGTGTTTCCTTCTGCCGTGAGCCCAGGCAGGTCTGGAGAGTAGGCATTCCAACCTGTCGGCGACTTCTCGTAGATTACGAGATATCTCATTTCAGTCACGGCTGGTTTCAGTCCGGCTGCTCTTAAGGATATTGTTCAACGTTCCGGCTGGAATGTCCACTGACCGAGGTTCGTCACGGTAACCTGCCTCACTCTCATTCACTTCGCTGGAGCATAGAAGTAATAATCAGCACTGTAACTGCTCTTGGTTTCGGCGTCACGGTGAGAAGCATCGCAGCCTTCGGCCGGAGGCTGGCCGCCGCGTGTGTGCACCCGCTGGATCGTGGTCACGCTGCTGAGCAGGCCGTTTCCGGCATGGCTCACGACTTTCACCAGCAGCCATGGAATTGAACCTGGATCAAGGGCGTCCACATGGGCGGCTGCTTTGCCTGTGACTTCACTGCTGTCCGTCAACTTCCACGAAGGGCCGGCGGAATGGTGGCCGATTACTTTATCTTTTCGGTCATGCAACTCGGCATCCGGCGCTTTGAGCGTCCAATTGAACTTGCCCTCTGCGCCAGCCTGGCAAGTGTAGATTTGCGATCCTGTCGCGTGCGTGTAGAGGACAACTTCTTCGCCCGCGGGAACCTGAATCGCATCCGGAACGTCGGGCGGGGCGTCCTTCGGCGGGGCTGATTGGGCTACTCCAAAGGCAGCCAATAAGACGAGGGGTCCGATTATTGCGGCGGCTGTGGACAGGAATCTTCGCATAAGTACCAATTGTAGCGCCCGTCTTGCCAGATTTCCCACGCAAAAACAAGGCGCTCCCCGAGGAAGCGCCTGGTATGAATACTCCCTATCAAACATCCAGCAGAAGCGAGCGCCTTACGGAAGCAGTACGCTGTCCACCACCAGGATCACGCCATTCGACTGCATCACATTCGCAATCGTGACCGTCGAAGTGCCACCCTTTTCGTCTTTCAGAACGATCTTGCTACCTTGCATCATGGCTTCCAGCTTGCCGCCTTCCACCGTTGTGAGCTCGGTTGTACCGTGCCCCTCTTTGATTTTCTTTCGGAGATCGTTGGAGGTCAGCTTTCCCGCCACCACGTGGTAGGTGAGCACTTTGGTCAACTGATCCTTGTTCTCCGGCTTCAACAGGTTATCCACCGTGCCGGCAGGCAGCTTGGCAAAGGCTTCGTTGGTGGGCGCAAAGACGGTGAAAGGTCCGGGCCCCTCCAGTGTGTCCACTAATCCGGCGGCTTTCACGGCGGCAACCAGGGTTGTATGGTCGTCGGAGTTCACCGCGTTCTGCACGATGTTTTTCATGGGCGACATATCATGTCCGCCGACCATCGGGTTTTGAGCGACACAAAAGCCCGCGAAAGCCATAGCGAACAACACGAGCGAAACTGCAAATTTCTGATTCTTCATGGGAGTGTTTCCTTTCGGTTTTTACTGACTCACAGGAAGTACGGAGGGAACTGCAATTTGGATTGAGTGCGCCGGGATTTCTTGTTCAGAGGATTTAAGAATCTACGGCTTCGCCCAATCTTGCCAGGAGAGTCCCTTCACGCGAGAAAACTCAGACACGTTGGCTGTCACCAGCGTGAGTTGACGCGCCAAGGCCTGGCCGGCGATTAGGTAGTCGTATGCGCCGATGGGCGTACCGGATGCTTGAAGGGCAGCGCGGATTGAGCCCGCGACTTTAGAGTCTTCGTGCTCAAGAGGGAGCAAGACAACCGGGCCAGCGAGAAAAGCTTCAAGTTGCAGGGTATTGTGAGCTCGACGCACGCTTTTCGCAACTCCATACCACAGCTCGAACGTGACCACTGAGGAAACGCAGAGCTGCTCACCACGACTGAGAGCTCTCTGAGAACGGCTTCGAACCGCAGCCGATGTACGATTGATCAAAGCGATACAGACGTTTGTGTCGAGCAGGTAGTTCAATCGAAGATTTTGCGCTCCGGTGTTGGAGGCTGTTCGCCGCGGGGTGGAAACGGCTCGGAGTTCAATTCGTCGAGCTTGCGAAACCACTCTTTCGTATCTTGGATGATTGGTTCAAGAAGCACTCCCTGGCCCACTCGCCGGATGCGCACGCGGTCGCCCTCGAAACGAAACTCCCGCGGCAGCCGGACTGCCTGGCTGCGGCCGTTCTGGAAGAGCTTGGCGATGTCGGTTTTGGGCATGACAGCGAGTATATACCAAAGATATATATTATGCAACGGAACAGTAGATCACTCCGCGGCGTCGCCGATGAACGCTTCGCACCATTCCTCGGCCTCGCGCTCGTGCTCGGCATCTTTCGCCATCAGGCGATACGCTTCTTCCATCTCTTTCTGCTTCTCCTTGTCTTCAACGGAGCCGAATTCAGGTTGACCGGTACTTCGTAGCATCTCTAATTCCTCAGCGTCTTCCCCGTCTTCAGCGTGTACTGAATCCNNTCGCGCTCCAGGTCGAGGATGTACTGCTCGCTTACGGGCGACCCCGGCGTCACATTGCCGCCGCACAAGACTTCAGCGATCTTGGTCGCCAGTTTTACTTCGTATTCGGTGATGTAATCGCCCTGCCGCATCATGTGAACGCCCATCC
>PMXH01000426.1:5017-5203 GCA_003165855.1 Acidobacteriaceae bacterium
GGCCCGCAGCAGCATCTCTTTGCACCCTCCGCCTCCCGGCAGCAGCCCGACACCAACTTCGACCAGTCCCGTGTAAAGCTCGGCGTGCGGCTGTCGCGCCGCCGCGTGCAGAGAGATTTCGGTGCCCCCGCCCAAGCACAATCCGAAAGCCGAGGCCACCACCGGCTTGGGCGAGAACTTGATGGC
>PMXH01000092.1 GCA_003165855.1 Acidobacteriaceae bacterium
CTCGTTCGACTTGCATGTGTTAGGCACGCCGCCAGCGTTGATTCTGAGCCAGGATCAAACTCTCGTTTGAAACCTGATGTCTGCCGACGGGTAGTTGGCAGACTGCCATCGCCGCACATCCAGAGCGGCTTGCAAAAGCCGGTTTCTGGTTTCAACAGCGCGGGATGGCGCCACCACTCAGCTTCTTGCTCTCTGGACCGAAGTCTAAAGAGTTTGAAGACCGTGGTGGTCTATCTTGTGAGATCGCTCGGACTAATGCCCGAATTCGTTTCTCACGACTGGCACGTTCAACCTAGTTGTCAAAGACCGAATCGCGGTCCGCCGAGGCGGTGCGAATTCAGTCCAGGCGAACTCACTGCTAGAGTGAATCCGACTGTCCTCGAAACCCTACAAACATACGGTGCGGCGTAAGATCCTGTCAATCGACACAGCCCACAGGATTTCCAGATGTTTTCCACAGCTGGACCATCTTGGGAGGCGGGGCAGGAGAGCTGCCTGCAAACACCAGAAGCAGATTCCTCACGATAAAGCTGTTCGGAATGACAAGACTTTTGGGGTTGGGAGCTCGAAACAGCACGCAACAGTATGGCCTTCCGGTCGGATTGCGAGACGCCACTTTCGGCGCGCATTTTAGGCAGCCCGAGACGGAAGACAAAAAATTGAGAAAAGATCCTTTTGGAGGTCCTTGCTTTGAAGGTACCCTTCGGAACCGTCTTGCTTTCCGAATGAAGTCCCGTGGCCGGGACGATTGAGGGCTTACGCTCTCTGAAACTTAGATGCCGGACGAGCGCCGAGAGTTGCAACAAAAAGTCCAGCTAGCCACACTACTGCTCTCGGTGGATTGTTTATAGCAGATGAATGGGCGGGAGTGCAAGAGAAAGTTTACGAATTTGGTTCGGGAGTTAGGCGCGCTTGCTTTCGTCGAGCATGCGCTGGCGCAGGATGTTGTTGGCCCGAGTCTGGTAGTTCTTGCCCCGCTTCTTCAGCCAGACGACCACGTCGGCGTCGAGGCGCATGGATACGGCTTGCTTTAACGGCCGACAAAACCGTCCGCAGATTGCGTCTTTCCATGCATTGGGCGGGAGCTCGGGGATATCGGAGGTGTCGATTTGGTGGTCGGGCATGGCGGCGAGGGCGGCGAGTTCTCGTTTTTGGCGAGGGGTCAGCGGTTGCCCGGTCGCCCTTTGCCTTTTTACCTCGGTTTTCAATTTTCTAATTGCCTTCGGCATAGATTCTCCGTTCAGAGGCGGAGTCATGCGCGATACGGAATTCTAGTGGTGATTCTACCTTTGTGGTAGACCTTCTCTTCACCTCTTTCGTGCAAATTGCCTTTTGCATCCATCAGCAGTTTGACCCCGCCGTTGCGGAGAACGCTGGCGCTGATGGGCGGGTCGTTGTCGCGGCAGCAGGCGCGGATGTCGTTTTTCGCGACGAGCAGTCTAGCCATTCCTTGTGCGCCCAGGTTTCCTGGCATCACGAAATGCCTGACTTTGCACCGTCGGAGATCGTCGATTTCGCGTGGACGATAGCGCTGATGCCAGTCTGCAGTAATCAGAATCCAGCCGCGTTTGCCGATCTTTGGGAGAAGAGCTTCGTCGGGAGTGCCGGCGTTGGCAGCTACATCCTGCTTGTAGATGCGGTAGCGAATGCGGCCTCTATGAAGTTCATCGAGGACCTCGGGGCAGTCCCAGTTTTCGTCGAGGTAGAAGGTGAGGTTAGGCAGCCTTCGCTTTGACGGAGCGACCGAGCTCCCACTCGATGGCTTCTTCGATTTCTACCACGGATCGGCCATAGCTTTGTGCGATGGATGGGACCGAATCGCCGCCACGGAAGCGGGTCGCCAGGAAACCGGTGGTCAGCCTCGAGTCCTTAAGAACGGGAAGTCCAAAGCAGACGGCGGGGTTGATTTCAACGGTTTGAGGCGGCTGCTCTTTATTGGTGAGCTGCTCCCGTTTGGTGTAGGGGAAAATTCGCAACGCCACGCCGTGGGGATCCCTATCGATGCGTCGGAAGTAGCCGCCGACAATCTCTTCCATTTCGTACTGGCCGCTAAGGGAGGCATTTAGAAGCTTGCCCTTTTTATAGAAGCCCACGTTCTTTCCTTCGGTGCGGATGTCGTAATCGGCGAGGGGATGGCGCGAACGCTCGTGTTCCAACAGAAAATTAATAGCCGTGCGAATTCGAGATACATGCACGCCGTGGATCTTGCGCAGTCCTTCGAGAACGTAAAGTTCGACAAGATTCTTGAAGGAGAGCAAGGGTGGTTCCTGCGACGGGAGGACGACCAACTGATTGGGTTCTTCAGTCCAGTATGCGAGCGTTGAAGGCGGGATGTGGAAATAGCGAACCGCCTCCATGGGCGAGTAGTTTGCCATCTCCAAAATGTTGCGCTGTCGCTTCGACATAAAAGGACGGGCAAGCATAGAACATTCCGATCTTGGTGTCACTCACATTTTCGGCTAGGCAACTAAGAAAAGCCACGCACGGAAGTAATTTGTCCGATTCCGGAAATTCCCGGCGTAGTGGTTGGGATGCGGCTGGGATGACATACGCTTCGTTGGATTTGCCTTAACGTTCCTGCATCAGGGAATACCAGGCTTCGGGGGCGAGGTGGTGGGGCGCGGGCGGGGGTCGGCTTTGACTATCGAGGGGTCCGGCGGCGCGATGGGGGAAGGGATTCCTCGCGATGGGGACGCTCGGAATGACGGCGTCGAGTTGATCGCTCGACTTCGCTCGGGACGTTGTGGTTCGGTCGCTGGCGCTCTCTCAATGCAGCTTGGCAGGGTGCTGAGAAAGTGACCCGGAGGGCAGGAGCGAACCTCAGCGGCTGAAAGCCGCATTGANNCGGACAAGAGTGTCCGACCCACACGAACTCGCTTCATCGCAGCGCTGAAGCGCTGCGCCACCCAAAGGCGCGAGCCGTGCAGCCTTCAATAAAAAACAGCAGGTTCCTCGACTTGCCGTCGCTTGCGCTCCGGGCGGCGCTTGATTGCATAACGACGTT
>PMXH01000349.1 GCA_003165855.1 Acidobacteriaceae bacterium
AAGAAGGAGGAAGATCACGAAGCCGAGCCCGCACAAACCCGCGGCCAGCAAGTAGAGAAGCGGCAGGAAAGGAGTTTGCCAAAGAGGGTTGATCTTGCTTCCGGCCAGCAGCAGCAGCCCTCCCAGAGAAGACTGGTGCATCAGCGGCAGAACGTAGGCGCCGACGATCACGAAGGGATAGATCCTGCGTAAGAAGGGGGCGATGCCTCGAAGAACCGATCGAGTTCGGTCACTGCCCGTGTAGTAAAACCGTTCTAGAACTAGCGGAAGGTTCTCAAAGGCCAGGAACGCGGCGCAATAGAGGGGCATGCATATCGAAATCTCTAGCATCGCTGACTCGGCATTCCATCGCCAGGGGAGCAGCGCGCTATAGAAATTCCAGGGACGGCCGACGTCGAACCCGAGGGCGATCAGGCCCGTAGCGTAAAAGAGAAAACCTGATACCAGCGCGGTCCGCATGACTACGTGCAACTTGTGCCGATTGAAGACCCACGCCGCGACGCCAACCGCGAGCGGCCCGGAACCTAGAGCCGTCAGCGTCATGACATTGAAGGTCTTCCAGATTCCCCAGGCATAAGCATCGTTCATTCCGGAGAATGGACCAAGCGGCGAGAAGAACCGCACCGCAGCCAAGACGAGGCCGACTGCGGCCAACGCTGCGAAGAAAAGCAGCGTCGTCGTTACTACCGGCTCGCGATAAACAGGCACACCACGTTGCCAGTGGTTGATCAGCGTGGATCCGGAGGTGTCGTGATGGTTCATAGCTGTTCGTGAAGCCCTGTTTCTTTCTCTTGCTCGGCGCTCTCCGCCTCGTGGCGATTCCAGTTCTTCTTGATCACCACTCCCAGCAGGCCAGCGACGAGAATTGGCCCCGAGAGCCACCTGTAGATGACCGACGTGACTTTGGTGGCATAGTGCCCCAGGGAGCTTGTCCCGAGCCTCGGAAGGCCGATCTTCTCGAACGCGACGTTGGATAGATAAAGTACTTGTGTTCCTCCCGCTTCATGCTCTCCGTAGACCCGGTTCTCAAAGTATTTGTCCTGCGAAGCGGCGATGCGGTCTTTGGCCTTGGCCAGAAGATCGGTCCGTTTGCCGAAGATTACTGCGCCGGTGGGACAAACCGCCGTGCACGCCGGTTGCTCGTTTTTGTGCAAGCGGTCGTAACAGAACTCGCACTTGACGATCTTGGGATTCCAGTGGTCCCACTCGAACTTGGGAACATCGAACGGGCAGGCCACCTCGCAGTACCGGCACCCTATGCAGAGCGAACTATTCCATGTAACCGCACCCCAATCGCTCTTCTTTAAGGACCCAAACGGGCACCCGGTCACGCAAGCGGGATCGAGGCAATGCATGCACTGCCGCTTAACGTAAGAGAAGCCAGGTCCATCTGGCTCCTGATAGAGCTTGATGATGTTTTTTGTCTTCGAGTTGAGATCCGCCGGCAGGTCCCAGATGCCTCCGGAGAGCACCGTGTCGGGGGGCAGGCCGTTGGCCTCATTGCACGCCGGCATGCAGGCTTTGCATCCCGTGCACATCGTGTTGTCATAGAGCATCGAGACCGAGTCGAGCGGCGCCACCGGATGCTCCGGGTGTTCGCTCGCCCCAGCGTTTACGGCCAAGCCAGTGATCGTTCCTCCGAGTCCGAGAATTCCCAGGAGCGCCTGACGTCGGCTGAGTTGATGAGGGGTGACCTGACAGGGAATGACCGAGGGGCTCATGCTGATCCTTTCGGCCCCGCGTCTCCGTCAGGCCTCTCGGAAGTGCTGGTCGTGCTGGAACCGGGCGCACTCTCATCGTCTTTCACCGTCGAGAACTTGCGAGAGGCAACATAACCCGCTCCCGCGAGCGCACCCACCGCCAGCCCGACCGCACCGGTCGCCAGCGGACTGATCACGCCCTGCGGAGCGCTGATAGGCGCGTAGGCCGATGGAGGTGCCGCTAGGGTATGGATTTGTACGACCTTGAACATCGGAACGCGGAATGCAATGCTTTTCTCCGTGCACCCAATGCATGGCGCTCCGATTCCAATCGGCCAAACGTCTGGAATTTCATTGAAGTGCCGCGTCGAGCATCCAGCGTGAGTATCCGGCCCCTTGCATCCCATTTCATAGAGACACCAGCCTTCGCGGTGGCCCTGGTCGCCGAATTGCTTGACGAAATTACCGGCATCAAAGTGTGCCCGGCGCGGGCAGTGCTCATGAATGTCGCGGTCGTAAGCGAACTTCGGTCGCCTTTCCTGATCCATCTCCGGCAGCGTGCCGGAGTCGGCAAATTGGAGAACCACTCCAAGCAGGGTGTAGGGATTCGGCGGACAACCGGGCAGATTGACGATCGTCTGATTGGGCAGCAGATCTGCTACGCCAACCGCGCCAGTAGGATCAGGATCGGCAGATGGAATACCTCCCCACGCCGCGCACGATCCGATCGCAATAATTGCGGCTGCCTTACCACCGACATCGGCGAGCACCTCCATCGCAGGCCGCCCGGCAAGCTTCATGTAGACGCCTTTATCGCGTGTGGGGATCGAGCCCTCGACTACGCAGATGTACTTGCCGGAATATTTCTTCACGGCCTCCGCAAGAGCTTGTTGGGCCTGCATGCCCGAACCTGCCATTAGTGTTTCGTGATATTCGAGCGAGATGACATTCATAATCAGATCGCCGAGGTCCGGGTGCGAAGTGCGGAGAAGTGTCTCAGTACAGCCCGTGCAATCCTGAAACGCCAGCCAAATTACGGGCGGACGAATCACTTTTCCCAGTCCTGCGGCAACTTCCTCAGGAGTTTTCTTGTCCGTAATAGCCAAGCCAAATGGGGCCGCGATCATCAGAGAGGAACAGAACTGCACGAAGGCCCGACGGGTTATGCCACACCGCAACAGGCGTTCATCAATGCTTCCGAGAGTGTCGAGAACTCTTGCGGAAGCCACGAGCCGGGTCAATGTGAGGTCCTTTAACATGTCAGCCCTATTTCAATCCCAAGTCGCGCAGAACTTTGGGATGTTCTTCGCCCGAAGCCAGGATCTGATGACACGCCGAGCAGTCATTCGTGATCGTTTGGCCATCGGTGCTGGTGTGGTTGCCATCATGACAGCGGAAGCAGCCGGGTGAGTCGTTGTGCCCAAGATTGTTGGGATGCGTGCCCCAGGTCACATGCATGTCGGGGAAGATGTTGCGCAGGTAGATATTCGCCACTTCCTGACCCGCTTGCTGCACGTCACTCCGCCGCGCTCGATCGATTTCAGGGTAGTTGGTTTGATAAAACCTGGTTATTTCGCCAGTGATACTCTGCCGGGCTATTTCACGAGTCGTGTAATTTACCTTGAGGACTTCGACGGCCTTCTTCTTGATGTAGGGAAGATCTGGGCTAATGCGGCCGATCGACATTTGCTTGTCCACCCCGTTTTCCGGTAGATCGAAGGTATGCGTGGGGCGGTTGTGGCAATCGACGCAGTCCATCACCCGGTGATCGCCCTTATCTAGTTGTTCCTTGGTGGGCTTCGTATCGGTCGACACGAATTCAGTGGTCTTGCCTTTTTCGTCGGTGTAATCCACGACTGGAATAGTCTGCCGCTCGGCGTCGGTCGAAACGTAGCGGATGCGCACACCGTCGGCGAGGTGATGACCGTGAATTCCAAGGGAACCTTGCCAGGTGCGTCCGCCGACTTTCATCAGGAACACATCGGTCTGCGGCGTGTTTTTCTCGTCGTCCTTGTAGCTCGTGTTGACTAGGAATTTGTCGCCGGTAAAACGTTGAGGCCAATGGCACTGCTCACAAGTGGCTTGCGCGGGCCGCAGGTTCTGAACTGGCGAAGGAATAGGGCGGGGATACGTGTGGAACGCTACGGCATAAACCTGTTTCAATCCGGAAAGCTTCGACCGCACAAACCAGGTCGCGCCCGGCCCGATGTGGCACGCCACACAGTCCACCCGCGAATGCGGGGAATTTTGATAGGCCGTGTATTCCGGCTGCATGACGACGTGACAAGTTGCGCCACAGAAATTCTGTGTCTCCATGTACTGCACGCCACGATACGATGCGGTGCCAGTAATGAGCAGATTAAGAACGGTCGCCAGGGCTACCCACTCGAATGTGTGCCGCACTACCGGAAGGTGCAGATCGATTGCGGGGAACGTCTTTGGCAGTTTTCCACTAGCGCGCAGACTCCGCAGCCTCAGCAAAATGCCAAGTAGAATTAGAAGCAGGCCGAGGACGAAGATTCCGGGGAAGATCAGAAAGAACAGGATGCCAATGTAAGGATGCGGCGGGCCGGGTAAGAAGATCTCGTAAAACCAGAAGGCGACGGTCGTAAGCGCCGTGCTTGTGGTAATCACGGCACCCGCCAGTGTGACGGTGTTCTGGCCCAGAAAGTAGATCGGCTGCAACCAGCTTCGGGTTCGTTCTCGCAGATTCATGGAACGGCCACCTTGTAGCTTCTATTCGGTGCTGCGATGACGCTCTCGACTTGGAGGCAGATCTTCTCGGCTCACTCTGAACTACGCGTTTACTTCTTGAAGGCCCGGATATAGGCGACCAGTCCCTTAATGTCCTCCGGCTTCAGAGATGCTCCATACTTCGGCATTTTGTTCTTGCCGTTCGTGATGATGTCCGCGAGTTCCGTGTCCGACATTCCCTGCACGGCGGCAGTCGTGAAATCGTGGGCGCCCATCTTCGTCCCCGTTGCCGAACCGGCACCGTCCGCCCCATGACACGCGGCACATTTTCCTTTGTAGAGCGTCTCCGACGCGCTTTGAGCTTGCGCCGACAATGAGACAAGAAACAAGGCGGCGCTCGCCGTCACTGTTGCGAACGCTTGCATCCGGATCGTTTTCATATTCATGCTCCCTCTGATTTGGTGTCTATATTTGCGCTCCCAATTTCGCAGCACGGACGGGGCCGGTCTAAAGCAACGACGGGTACGAATAGATATGGAACCGAGGACAAACCAGCGAACGAGTCCCCTAGAGTTTGATGGCATTGCGATATTGGCTAAAGACAAATAAGTTACGGCGATTCACCTACCTCGACTGTTCAAAATTGCTCATTTTGAGAGAAAAAGAGGTCGACCGCATCGATCACGAATCAGAACTCGCAATGGAGAGCGAGCGTAAGGAGGTTGGCGTTGAAATTTCGGGGCAACGTGGGCCCGACGGAACCCGGCCATTTTCAGAACTGTGTAACGATGAACCGGCTAACACTGTTTTTGGAAACGCGCCCCTATGTCGCCCGCTCCGCTGACGCTTTTCCCGTTGGGGCAATGGATATTTTGTGCGGGCCGCCGGGTTGTGCCGGAGGGAATTCAGATCGATCTGATTCTGCCGTCAGACTCTCTGGTTGCGGGACAAACTGCTCCTTTGCCCCATCCACAGGGTAACCGCTCTCCTCGAGATCGCGAACGAGGTTATCAGTCGAATCTGGATTCTCAGAGAAACCGGCTGCCTTTTTTGTCATATTGTTCTCCACAACACAAGGCTTGGTTCTTAAGTTGGTGCCCGCATATACAGAAGGTGCTCGGCATCTTGTTCGGTTGTCTATGCAGGATTCCCAAAGGTTTGGGCGGGCCCAGGTCGGCGCAAATCATCTTTCTTAACGACACTCTGGAGTTCACTGACTGTGTTGAGAGCGGCAAGCAGCAATCGGTTCTCGTGACCAGAAGGTGTATCGAAGGAGTCTTCGATTCGGCCCGAGATGGCATCTTTCGCATTTTGGAGCCGCTGCTCGCGCGCTACAGGATCGCGTTCCACCAGAGCGCATTCAAACAGCGCCTCCCAATTACTTGCAGAATCCGCGGGCGATTTCGGACTGATGTTTTCGCTCATGGCATCCCCCCAATACTGAATGACGCGGCACCTGTCAAAGATGCTTGGCTCGAAGAAGCGTCGAAACCATTGTGGCTGAGAACCAGCCGAAGAGGCTCGGCTCCCAATGGCACCGAGGGTAAAAATAGTCCTGCGGTCGCGTCTGTTCAAAAGTGCTCACTCCGGCGGTAAGACCCAAGAGCGTTTCGTTCGAATGCAAGCGTTGGGGCTCTCGCCGCATCGGAATATTCTGTGTCAGCAGATACACTACGAGCATTATTCTTAGCGTCGATTAAGGCAGACGGTTGACTATCCCCAGCGAAAACCCGCAGCCAACAACAAATCTCTGGCGACCTCTGCGCCTACCAACGTTTCGCAATCTCTTGATTGCTGACGTCGTTTCCGATCTGGGTACGTTCATGCAGAGCGTGGGCGCGGCCTGGATCATGGTCTCGCTAAATGCTGGACCTCTCTATGTTGCCCTCACTCAGACTGCAAGCGCTCTCCCATTCTTCGTGTTTGCGCTGCCCGCCGGAGCCATCGGAGACATCGTAGATCGCCGCAAACTCATTCTGTTTACTGAAATATGGATGGCCGGGGTGGGCATAGTGCTCGCGGGCGTGACCATGGCCGGCCTGATTTCTCCAATATGGCTGCTGTTCCTGACATTTGCCCTTTCCGCCGGAGACGCATTCGAAAGCCCTACGTGGCGAGCCGTGTTGCCTGAACTTGTGCCCAAGGAAGATCTGGCCTCCGCAACGGCACTTAACGGGATCGAGTTTAATTTTGCCCGCGCGATTGGGCCCGCGCTGGCCGGTGTCGTCATTGCGATCGCGGGGGTTGGTACCGCATTTCTGATCAATGCGGCCTCCTTCGTTGGTGTCGTGCTTGTCATTGCCCGATGGAAACGGCAAGTGCGGAGGCGGACGGCGCCGCCGGAGACCTTGGGCGGTGCGACAGCCGCGGCCATCCGATACGTTCGCTACTCACCTGCGATTCGCACACTCTTGGTTCGGTCGGGGATCGTGATGTTCTTTGCAAGCGGCCTTCTAGCGTTGCTGCCTTCCGTCGCTCACAGCGCAAACAAAAGCCCGATCGGCTATGGACTCCTGCTGGGATGCTTCGGGTTTGGTGCAGTGCTGGGTGCGCTTATCATGCAGCGGGTTCGGTCCCGCTGGTCGACTGAGGCAGTGGTCTCAGGCGGAGTCTTGATCTTCGGGCTCGCGACAGTTGCCGCAGGGTTACTTCGTCTTTTGACGATGCTAGGAGTGAGCATGCTGATCGGAGGTGCAGCATGGATCTTGTTCATCTCACTCTTCAATGTGCTCATTCTGACCCACACACCCGATTGGGTGCGGGCTCGCGTCCTTGCGGTGTCAATGCTCGTGTTTCAAGGCGCAATGGCGGCTGGCAGCGCCACGTGGGGTATTGTGGCAACGAGGACGAACATTCATTTGGCTCTGGTATGCGCTGGCGTTGGAACAATCGCGACCACCGCATTGGGGCTATTCCTCAAGTTGCCGGACGCGACCGTCGATCTCACTCCTTGGGTTCATTGGCGGTT
>PMXH01000364.1 GCA_003165855.1 Acidobacteriaceae bacterium
CTTGAAAACACTCAGAGCGAGATTCCTCGCTCCGCTCGGAATGACACCGACTGGTGGGCCATGTTGCATGTACTTGCTTTAACCGTGCATCATGGAAGGAATGGCACGCACCTCGCGAACCGCAATCCTCGCCCTCTTTGCCGCATCATTTCTTGCGTTGCTCCTAACCCCACGGACCTTCGCGCAGGACAACTACGAGATCCAGGTCTACGGCGTCGACACAGTGGCGCCCCGCTCCACCATGGTGGAACTCCACTCGAATTTCACGGTCGAGGGGAGCAAGACCGTGCAGGATGGTGTTCTTCCCTCGAATCACGCCGAACACGAGACGCTCGAGATCACGCAAGGAATTAGCGACTGGGCCGAGGTGGGCTTTTACGTTTTTACCAGCATTCAATCCGACGGGGGATGGCAATGGGTGGGCGATCACATCCGGCCGCGGTTCCGCGTACCGGAATCGTGGCACTGGCCGGTGGGCGTGAGCCTGTCGAACGAGATTGGTTACCAGCGCGCTGCATTCTCCCCCGACACATGGACTTGGGAGATTCGCCCCATCGTCGACAAGAAAATCGGGCCGTGGTACTTGGCCTTCAATCCCGCGCTCGACCGGTCGTGGCATGGGCAGAGCGTGAACCAGGGAGTCACGTTTTCGCCGAACGTGAAGTTCAGCTACGACTTCACCAAGAAGATTGCGGGCGGGCTGGAATACTACGCGTCGTACGGTTCATTGACGGGCTTCGACGCGCTCAAAGATCAGCAGCAGCAGTTCTTTCCCGCAATCGATGTCGATTTCGGTCTGCAGTGGGAGTTCAATTTCGGGGTCGGCGTCGGAACCACACGGTCCACCGATCATTTGATCGTTAAATGCATCATCGGCCGGAGATTTTCCTGGCCACATGGAAGCGGGGCCAAGCTGCAAACTCCGCAGCCGTAGGGCTGATGTGGATCGACCAACGCCGGCTTGCCTTTCGGTTCATCCGGTGGGCTCAGGAGTGGGCGGCCTAAGCATAGGCTCCAGTGGCGGCGCTGGGGGATAAAGCACAGCGCTTAGCGCGGGATAGCGCGCCGCGAAGAAATAGATCGAGTACGCGGGAAAGAACACGATGACTGGCACCGAAATCAGCGCGACCAGATAAAGGAAGATCGCCAGCAGTATGATCCCTACCACCACCGCCAGAGTAATCGTATAAACGTTCCAAGTGAGGCCGGCCGTTTTCCCCGTGAGGACGGCAAGGATACTCAAGCCAACGGTTGGTATGGCGATGAACAAACCCAGAATCAGGGTTGCGATTCCGACCACGATCCCGGCGCCAATGGCCATCAGAATCTTCATTCCGATGTAGCCGGCGAATCTGCCCTTCTCGGCCTCGATCATCGGCCACAGCCGGCGCCAGCCTTCGATCGCACCGATATTCTCCAGTGCCATTTGTGGGATGACGAAATCCTTCGTCAGCACAAAGATCACCCCAAGTACCACAAAGACGATCAGCAGCACGAAGAAAAGAACGATTCCACCCAGCACCAGAGGAAGCAGGTGTTCCTTCGGTTCCTTCAGCCAGCCCACGGCGAAGGCGAAGCCTGCCGGAATTCCGACCAGGACGATAAGGATCGCCAGCGTAACCAGCAGGTAGAGCAGCTTCCACAGGAAGTAACGCCATCCCGGACCTTGCCTGCGGCTCCAGCCTTCGCGAATGTGACACTCCTTCGCCATCACACTGTCGAAGAGGATGAACCGCATGACGCTGCTGATGTACATCAGGATGATGCCAAACACGAGTCCCGTGACTACCAACACTGAAATCAGCCCGGCCAGCAGCGCGAGGTCGAAACCGGGCAATTGGGGAATTGACCCGTGCGGGTTTGCCCCAGCATGAGTGGGGAAATTAAGGCGATTGCAGCCTCCACTGGAGCCGAGTTCCCCGGCGAGCAGTCCCACTACCGCGAGTTTGGTCCACTGCCAGAAGCGGAATGGCTGAAAGAGTTGTTGCCTGGCATGTTGGAACGCGAGAGGAATCGTGTCGACGGCGGTAATTGGCAAAAGCGCACCTCGAGTTGCAAATCGCTAGCAGCAAGGTACTGCGAACAACGCCGCGGATCAAATCAATTCGCAGATGCGAGTGATCGTGAGAAGTGAGAAGTGAGAAGTTAACATAAGACTCTTCTTCATTCGTAGCGCAGGGCCTCCACCGGGTCCAGCTTGGATGCGCGGAAAGCGGGAACCAGTCCACTGACCACGCCCACAACCAGCAGCACCACACTGGAGAGCACGACCGTCATCACGGAGATTCGCAGGTGAATATCGCCCTGCCCGGAATCGTCCTCGAACAGTGGTCCCATCATGGGTAAAGTTCCCACGGCCCAGGCAATCACATAGGAGAGCGCCACGCCGATTGCGCCACCGAGGATCATGATCAACAAAGTCTCCGCCAGGAATTGCAGTTTGATGTGCCGCTTGCGCGCTCCCAGAGCCCGGCGCAGACCGATCTCGCGAATCCGTTCGTCCACCGAGACCAGCATGATATTCATCACACCCACGCCGCCGATTCCCAAGGTCAACGTGCCGACAAAGGCCAACAACACCTGCAGCCCAATGGTCAGCGCGTCGATTACCGGACGGAATTCATCCCGCCCGAACATTTGGAGCGCTTTCGGGTCGGTCGGCGAAAAATTCTGCCGCGTGGCCACCGCCGCCAGCACCTGTGCCATGGCTTTCTTTTCAAACTGCGGCGCGATCGGCTCAAACACCAACACGGCCGCGTAACGCGTGTTCCACATTTCACCGGCTGTCGAGTAAGGAATCCATGCCGACTCATCGTCGCTGCTGAAATAATTGCTGAGCTGGATCTTACGCGCCATCACGCCGATCACGGTGAAGCGCACACCGCCCACTTCCACGGTCTCGCCGACCGCGGGCCGTCCGCTGAAAAGTTGTTCCTTGGTGCGTCCGCCCAGAAAGATTACGCGCCGCCGTTCCAGTTCGTCCCCGGCATCGATCCAGCGGCCCTCCGACGGCACTTCGTTCCGCATCTCACCATACTCGGGACAAACTCCGCGAACCGCCGCCGTCCCTACCAGGCGGTCGCCGTAAGCAATTCCCGGCCGATTCACGGTTTCACGGCAGACGTGCCGAACCAGCGGCGCCGTGGCTTTCACCATATCCACATCAGCCTCCTCGATCACCACTTTTTTTCCCGCGCGTTGCCCACCGGGCTGCTCGCTGGTTTGCTGCGGCCAACAAATCACCACGCTCTTGCCGAAGGCGTCGAAGCCATGCACCAGAATGCTGCGGAAACTGCTGCCGTAAGCGATCAGCAAAGTGACCGTTGCAATCCCCCAGACAATGCCCAGCATGGTGAGGAAGCTGCGCGTGAGGTTGCGCTTCAACGCAGTCCAGGCTTCGAGAATGATTTCAATCAGCATGAGCCAATTTGGCAATTGAGTAATTTTGTAAGTTTGTAATTTGAAACCAAACCCAACATGGGTTTTCAAATTACGAAATTACTAAATTACCCAATTACTAAATTCTTCCTTACCCTCCGGCTTCATACCGCAGCGCCTCGATGGGATCGATGGATGCCGCTCTCCGAGCCGGATACAGTGCAGCGGCCACGGCAATTGCACCCAGCAAGCCTGCGGCTACCAGTCCAGAAGTCCAGTCTGGAATGAGGCCGGCAAAGAAGTCTGGCATGGGCAGCAAGTTCACCAGCGCGCAAAACCCGAAGGCCACGCCCAGTCCAATCGCGCCGCTCAGCAAAGCAATAATCAGAGCCTCCACAAAGAACTGCCGCAGAATCGTTCCCGAGGGCGCGCCCAGCGCTTTGCGCACTCCAATTTCCCGAGTCCGCTCGCGCACGGCCACCAGCATCACGTTCATCACTCCAATACCGCCCAAAACCAGTGTCACGATCCCAACCGCGCCCAGAAAATACTTCATACCGTCGGTCATCTGCCGGAATGCTTTGGCCTCCTGCACGGTATCCCAGATCGGACAAGCTTCCTTGTCGTTGGGATCGTAGCGGTGCATGCGCGCCAGCGCGGTCCGAACCTCGTGCTTGCAAGCTTCGTGCTGCTCCACCGATTTCGGAGTTACCAGCAGTTGATCGAACGTCGTGGGCGTTCCCGGAGGCTTGTCCGGAAAATCGCGCCGCATTGCGGAAAACGGAATGAAGACCTTGTTCACGTCCCAGCCGTCGTAGCTGGAATCCTGCTTCTTTTTCGCCATCACCCCAATCACGACGAAGGGGAAATCGTTCAAATAAACGTTTTCCCCCACCGGATTGCGGCCGGGAAATAACTGCTTGGCCGCGTCCGATCCCAGAAAGGCGACCCGGCGTGCCTCGCGCATGTCGTCCCAGTCATAGAAACGTCCCAGACCCACGCCAAGGCTGCGAATGGAACTGAACTGCGGATACGATCCAGCGACCTCGAATGACGCGTTGTTGAAGTTGCTGTGCGTCAGAACCGTTTCCTGCTCCAGTTCCGGGATGGCATATTCACAATCCTGCGCCTCGGCCTGCACCACGGGCACATCCTGGTCTTCCCAGTGAACCAGCCGCCCTGCGTGGGTTCCACCGGCCTGCAGGCTGGTGCGGCCGTGGAAAACGATCATTACGTCCTTGCCCAGCGTTTTCGATTGCTCCTCCTGCCCTTTGCGCAAGCCTTCACCGGCCGCCACCATCAGCACGATCGAAACAATTCCCCACGCGATGCCGAACATGGTCAGGAATGCCCGGAGCTTGTGCGCCCATAACGTCCGCAACACATCCGTAATTAGGTCTCGCAGAGTCATTGCGCTTCGTTGATTGGACGCGACCCGGCAAGGAAAGTGAGCCTGCTGCGCCGGGATTGCCCTCGCTATGTGGATACGCACGCGGGCGGCATTTTGTTGCAAGGAAAGTAGGACGCGTGCGAGAGCTCTGGTCCGATGTGAGTTAAGGTGTAGCCGTAGTGAGCGTCGTTCCGGCACTTTCCAGCCATTCGTCGAACTGCTTCAATGCCAACTCACATTGCATCCGGTGCCGTTCCTTGCGGTCGCGGATCTTCCTCTCCAAGGCGGGCAGCAGATCGAAGGT
>PMXH01000174.1 GCA_003165855.1 Acidobacteriaceae bacterium
CCCATGCGGGGACAGCCGCCCTCAGCTGTCGCCGAGCGAAGCGAGGCCCCTTGGCGCCGCCGCCCCTCAATCCCTTCGGGTATACTGAAACGTTTCCGCGACCGCATCCGAGTGCGCTACTGCGCCCTCGCATCAGAAAGGACCAACCTATGGCTTCCCCCGCAGTCGAGTTTGCCCGCAATAATCAGCANNCCCGATCCGCTCGACGAGTGGCTGTCGCCGCCCTTCGAGCCCACCGAGCGCAACAACAACATCTATGCCCGCGGCGCCGTAGACGACAAAGGCCAGCTCTGGATGGAAGTCAAGGCCCTCGAATCGCTTCTGCAGTCCGGCAACGGCAAACTGCCCATCAACGTTAAAGTCATCTTCGAAGGCGAAGAAGAAGTCGGAGGCGAGTCCATCGCCGAGTACGTTAAGAAGCAAAAAGCCAAGCTCAAGGCTGATTTCGCCCTGGTCTGCGACACCGAACTCTTCGCTCCCAATCTTCCCACGCTCTGCGTCGGCTTGCGCGGCCTGGTCTATACCGAAATCGAAGCCGTCGGCGCCAAAACCGACCTGCACTCCGGCGTCTACGGCGGCGCCGCTCCCAATCCCTTCTTCGCTCTCATCGAAATCATCAGCAAGCTGAAGGACGCGAAAGGTCACGTGCTGATCCCCGGCTTCTATAAAGGCGTGAAAGCGCCCAGCAAAGACGAACTCAAAGCCTGGAAGCGCCTGCCTTTTAACGAGGAGACCTACCGCAAAACCGAAGTCGGCTCCAAGGTCCTAACCGGCGAGCCCGGCTACTCGGTTCTGTATCGCACCTGGGCCCGCCCCACGCTCGAAGTTCACGGCATGCCTGGCGGATTCACCGCCGCCGGCGCCAAGACCGTCATCCCCGCCAAAGCCGCCGCCAAAGTTTCCATGCGCTTAGTCCCCAACCAGGACCCCAACGACATCCTCAAGCGTTACACGAACTTCGTGAAGAAGCTCACGCCCAAAGGCATCGAGACCAAAATCAAAGTGCACAGCATCGGCCCCGCCTGCGTGGTCGGCACTGACAATCCCTATATCAAAGCCGCCACCGAGGCCCTGCACGATACATTCAAGAAAGAAACCGTCTTCATCCGCAGCGGCGGCTCCATCCCCATCGTCACCGATTTCCAGGACGGGCTGAAAATCCCCAGCGTCATGATGGGCTTCGGCCTGCCCGACGACAACCTTCACGCCCCCAACGAAAAGTTCCACATCCCTAACTTCCACCACGGCATCGAAACCATCTGCCTGTTCTTCGAGAAGCTCGGAGGAAAGTAGGAATCGGCAATAATCAGATGGGGACGGCTGCCTCGCGAGCTTGCCCTGAGCGAAGCCGAAGGATCCGCCGGTGGGACCTTGCTTTTCCTAGCCTGAAGAGTCCAGCAGACTCCCGTCATGAACATACTTGATCTCGTTGTCGGCAAGCCCATCCGGACCAGCGACGAACGCGCCGAGCAGATCGGTCCCACGCAGGGCATCCCGATCTTCGGTCTCGATGCCCTGAGCTCGGCCGCCTACGGCCCGGAAGCGGCCCTCAGCCTGCTAATTCCCCTCGGCCTGCTCGGCGTTCCCTACATCGTCCCCATCAGCGCTGCCATCATTACCTTGCTCGTGATCGTCTACTTCTCCTACCGTCAAACCATCGCCGCGTATCCCAACGGTGGTGGCTCCTACACGGTGGCGCGGTTCAACCTTGGCGCGCCTGCTGGTCTGCTAGCCGCGGCTGCTTTACTCGCCGACTACATTCTCACCGCCGCTGTGGGCATTTCCGCAGGAGTTGGCGCTTTAATCTCGGCGGTTCCCTCTTTGCTGCCGCACACCGTTTCGCTCTGCCTGGGTATTCTGATCGTCATTACCATCCTCAATCTCCGCGGCGTGCGCGAAGCGGGCACAGCCTTCGCCATTCCTACCTATCTGTTTGTCGGTACGCTCCTCATAACCATCGTCGGCGGCATTGTTCGTGTCCTCCTCAGCGGAGGCCATCCCACGCCCGCAGTTCCTCTTCCGCCTCCGCCGCCCATCACCGAGGCCGTAGGCTTCTGGCTGCTGTTGAAAGTTTTCGCCAGCGGATGCACGGCGTTGACTGGCGTGGAAGCTGTCAGCAATGGCGTGAAAGCCTTCAAGGAACCGACAGTCAAGAACGCCCAGCGCACTCTCACCGTAATCATTTTTCTGTTGGCGATATTGCTGGCAGGAATTTCCTATCTCGTCAGGACCTACGGAATTGCTGCGACCGACCCCGGCCAGCCCGGCTACCAAAGCATTCTCTCCATGCTCACCGCCGCGGTTTTCGGCAAGAGCTTTTTCTATTACCTGACCATCGGGTCCATCCTCGTTGTCCTCTCCTTATCCGCCAACACCGCCTTCGCTGATTTTCCCCGTCTCTGCCGTGCCATCGCGCAGAACAATTACCTCCCGCACGTCTTCGGATACCGCGGTCGCCGGCTCGTCTACACCTACGGCATCATGGTGCTGGCGGCTCTTTGTGGTGGCGTCCTCATCCTCTTCGGCGGCGTTACCGACCGGCTCATCCCGCTCTATGCCGTCGGTGCCTTTCTGGCCTTTACGCTGTCGCAAGCGGGCATGGTCATGCACTGGCGGAAAAAGCGCGGCCCGCATTGGCTGAAGAGCGCTCTGGTGAATGGGTTCGGAGCCCTCGTCACCGGCATCACCACATGCGTTGTGCTGGTTGCGAAATTTGTGGAAGGCGCTTGGATTACCCTGCTTTTCATTCCCCTGACGATCTTTTTCTTCACCCTCGTCCGCCGCCACTACCACCACGTGAAGGTACTCACCAGTTGCAAGATTCCAGTCGACGCGGCAGGTCTCAGCCAGCCTCCCATTGCCGTCATTCCCATCGACCGCTGGAGCAACATCACCCGCCAGGGAATTGAATTCGCCGCCCGGCTTTCGCCGGAAGTCATCGCCCTGCACGTCGAGCCCAACGAGCACTCCGAATTGCTCCAGGACGACTGGGAGCAATACGTTGACCGCCCTTTCCGCGCGGAGGGCAAGGAACCACCTCAGCTTCACGTCCTGCCTTCCCCCTACCGCTTTGTCATCATTCCCGTCGTTCAATTCGTTCTCGATCTGGCTAAGAAAAATCCAGCGCGCAGCATTGTCGTAGTCATCCCGGAGCTGGTGGAAGATAAATGGTACGAATACTTCCTGCACAATCAGCGTGGCCGCCTTCTGGAATGGGTGCTTCTCGCCCGCGGCAATGAACGCATCTTCACCGTGAGTGCGCCCTGGTACGTCGGGAAATGAACCTGATTCGTTCCCTGCGGGGACAGCCGCCGATAGCCAGCACACCTTCTTCCATCGGCTTCTCCCAAAATCGCCGAGAGCAACAACTCGAAAGTTCATTCCGCACATAACGCAATGACTCATAACTATTGACAATCATTCGTAACAGGCCTAAGCTTTGCCCCATTCGGGCCCTGAAGACCTCGGCCACAGCTCTGTTCGCCGCGATCTTCTCAAACACATCATGTGGGTTTCACAGAATCGAAGGAGATTGGAAATGAAATCGCTTTGGAAGCTGTATTTCGCTTTGGTCGTGTTCGCTTCAACCTCACTTCTTGCACAATCCGGCGCAACCTTCTATGTGTCCAAGAGCGGGAAAGATACCAACTCCGGGAGTTACACGGCGCCCTGGCTCACCATTCAGCACTCCGCCAATTCCGTCTCCGCAGGAGCGACGGTATACGTTGAAACCGGCGTATACAACGAATCGGTGACGTTTCCTGCCTCTGGAACGGCTTCGAATCCCATCACTTTCGCCAGCTACCCCGGGCAGACCGCAGTGATTGATGGGACAGGCCTGAGCGTAACCGGCACACAAGGCCTCATCAACATTGTGAACCAGAGCTATCTCACCGTGAGCGGATTTGAAATCCGCAATTACACCACCAGTAAGGCGACTCTCACTCCAGCGGGCATCTGGGTCACGGGCTCTGGCAGCGGCCTACAGTTGCTCAACAACTTGGTGCACAACATCACCACCACGTCGGAGAAAAATGGAAACGCCTTTGGCATTGCCGTGTATGGCACGTCAAGCACGCCCATCACCAACCTTACAATCAGCGGCAATCAGGTCTACAGCCTGAAGACCGGAGAGAGCGAATCGCTAAACGTGGATGGCAATGTGACCTACTTCTCCATCACCAACAACATCGTGCACGACAACGACAACATCGGCATCGATGCCATCGGATTCGAAGGCGTCGGGCCGACCGGCTACGATCAGGCAAAATACGGCGAGATCAGCGGCAACACGATCTACAACATCAGTGGAAAAAACAACCCGGGCGAGGGCGACTCCTACGATGCCGACGGCCTCTATTGCGACGGCTGCGCCTACGTCATCTTCGAACGCAATACCGTCTACAAATGCGATCTGAATATGGAGGCGGCCAGCGAACACAAGGGACACGACGCGAGCTACGTCACCATCCGCAACAATGTGTTCTACGACGCCAATACCGTGGGCATCTCGATTGGCGGCTACCAGAAGAGTGTAGGCGGCAGCGACCACGTCGTGGTCGTCAACAACACGCTATACAACAACAACACGAAGAACCAGGGCGCCGAGTTTCAGATTCAGTACAACGCCCCGCCCAGCAATGGAAACATCTTTGAAAACAACATCGTCTATGCCGGCAGCCAGAATGTTTGGATTTACAGCTACGTCAGCGGCTCCACCGCAACCGCCAACTGGAACCTCTACTATTCGACCGCCGGCTACGTGCAGGGAACGTCGATTGATTGGGGCGCCAAATACAATTACAAGACCTACGCCGCCTATCAGTCGGGCAGCGGAGAAGACGCAAACTCCCCCAACGCCAATCCCCTTTTCATCAATCTGAGTTCGACGCCTCCGAACCTCGACGTGGCCTCCAATTCCCCGGCCGTCAACGCTGGCAGCACCAACCTGACCTGTAGTGCGGGTTACTGCGGCACCGGCAGCTCGATTTACGGCACTACCGACTACGCCGGCAATCCGCGCATCAACGCCAGCGGCCAGATCAACATCGGCGCATATGAACAGTAGGGAGTGGAACAGTTCGTGTGGGGACGGGCCTTCGCCCGTCCCGCCGAGCGCAGCGAGAGCGCGCGAGAGCAGGGTCCCCTTGACCTGACCGGCGAAATTTGTA
>PMXH01000414.1 GCA_003165855.1 Acidobacteriaceae bacterium
GGGTAATCATCTCGGAGATTTATCCCACTAAGGTTCGCGGGCGTGGCATGTCAATCGCCACAACCGCACTCTGGTTGGTGGGGTACTTGGGGAACCAACTATTTCCCATCATGCAAAAACATCTGGGATCGGACGGCACTTTCTGGTGCTTCAGCGCCGGAGCATTGCTAACGATCATTCTCGTCGGCTGGCTGATTCCCGAAACTAAAGGCCGGTCGCTGGAAGAGATCACGAAATTGTGGACGGAAGAGAAACCGGCGATGGTGGGTTGAAGGTCAACCTAGCAACGTTAGGAGGAACGATGGTAAAGATGCGAAACGATCGAACGGAAACAGAGATCTCAGCAGCCTCCTTCACTCGTTTCACCCGGCGCAGCCTGCTTAAGTCCGCCACCGCTGTCGTATCTGCCGCGATTCTCCCCACGGCATTTTCGGCCTTCGCGTTCTCTGAGCAGAGGCCGCCCGCGAAAAATCCGCCCTGGTACGGTTTTAATCTTCTCGAGTACTTCTCCACCGATCCTGACTGGATGAAATATTTCCCCTACAAGAATGATGGGATGTTCCTCGAAGACGACTTCCGCTGGATTCGCGACTGGGGCTTCAACTGGGTTCGCTTGCCCATGGATTATCGCTTTTGGACCGCCCCCGATCTCTTCACCATCCACGAAAAGCAAATCGAACCGATCGATCGAGCCATCCGGCTGGGCGAACAATTCGGAATTCACGTGAACGTTTGTCTCCACCGTGCCCCAGGCTTATGCATTCTTGACACGATGGATGAAAAGCTTACGGGCATTGCCGTCACGAAGGAGAAGACCAACGTCTTCACCGATCCGCACACGCTCGACGCCTTTATCCATCAATGGACCTTCTTCGCTGATCGCTACAAGGGCATTCCAAGCCGGCGCCTCAGCTTCAACCTGGTGAACGAGCCCATCGCTCTTCCGAATGCGACGGAGCTCGCAGAGCTCCAGCAGCATGGTCCTATTAAGACGACGGACCTGTTTAACTCTGAACTGCTGCAACGTCACGCCAAGGACTACACGCGCGTGGCCAAGGCGGCTGTGGATGCGATCCACGCCGACGACCCGCAGCGCTTGGTCGTAACCGATGGTTATCCGGGCGGAGGTTTGCCGATTCCGGATCTCTTCGGTACTGGCATGCTGCAAAGCTGTCACACCTACAATCCCATTCAACTCACCCATCATCAATGCGAGTGGGTGCGCGGCATTCTCACCGGCTCAGAACCGCTGCCGACATGGCCTCTCAAGGACGACAAGGGAAAAGTCATTTGCGATCGCCAAACCCTCGAGACTATCTTTCATCCCTGGGCCGGCCTTGCGGCCGAGGGAGTTCCCATCCACTTCGGCGAAATGGGTTGTTATAAGCACACTCCGCCCGAGGTTGTGCTGGCGTGGTTTAACGACACGCTCGACGCTCTGACTGAATTGAATTCCGGGTGGGCCTTGTGGAATTTCCGCGGTCCCTTTGGTGTACTCGACACGGAACGTCAGGGAACGAAGTTCGAGGACTGGAAAGGACACAAGCTCGATCGGCCGCTCCTCACGCTTTTGCAGAAGAAGATGAAGGCATAACCAATGGACCAAAACGCCGCGCTGCTCGGCGCCGAAACACCGCAAGGAGTTTACTGATGAAGATTCTCGCACGTTATTGCTTCTGTTCCCTGCTGCTCTGCGTTGCTGCATTCACGCAAAACACGAATGCGGGATTCCGTTCCTTACGAGTGGATGCCAGCAAGGTGATCGGCGAGATCCGATCGTTCCAGGGATTGAATGGTCCGCCCAGTCCGCTGATGACGGGACTTCCGAATCTTGCGCAGCAATACAAAGACCTTCGCATCAGCCAGGTTCGCACCCACGATCTGATGGGTCCGAGCGAGATCGATTCAAAATTCGAACAGTCCAACGGGGAACTCGCCTGGCTTATTCCCGACCCCGCGCAGCGTGCGGGTGTGGTGAAAGCGGGCAATGCCAGCATCATCTTTCCCGACGAGAGTGCCGATCCCGAAAAGCCCGCGAGCTACAACTTTGCTCCGACCGACAAGGTGCTCGCCGCCATTCGCGCCATCGGAGCGGAGGTCTATTACCGCATCGGACGCAGCTGGGGCGCCAATATCAATCCGCCGGCCGATTTCGACAAGTTTGCCAACGTGGTGAAACATATCGCCATGCACTACAACCAGGGCTGGGCGAACGGTTTCCATTACGACATCCGCTACTGGGAATTCTGGAACGAGCCGGACGGTCTCTTCTGGTCTGGCACTCCTGAGCAGTTTTACTCGTTGTACGAGAAAACAGCGCGAGCCTTGAAGTCCGTTGATCCGAGACTCAAGGTTGGCGGTGACGCCAAAGCATTCCCTTACGATGACGGAGGTTTTCGCGAAGGATTCATCGATTACTGCGCCGCGCACAAGCTGCCGCTCGATTTCTACTCATGGCACACCTATGCGGATTCTTCCGCCGATCCTTACGATGCCGTTCGCCTTGCCCAGCAGATTCGCGGCATTCTGGACACTCATGGTTTTCCCAACGCGGAAAGCATTCTCTCCGAGTGGAATCTGACCCCTGACTTTACCGACAATGAGAAGGCTAGGCTTCAAGGCATGGACAATGCCGCTTACATCGGCGCCGTGCTGAGCTATTTCCAGGATGCCCCCATTGATCACGCGCAGTTCTATCGCGGCGATGCGGCGTGGATGGGACTCTTTAGCCTGCAGGGGCAGTATTTCAAGACTGCGTATACGTTCCAGGCCATGGGGAGAATGCTGGATACGCCTCAGCGCCTTCCGGTTACGGGTACCGACACTTTCGGTTTCGCGGCGCTTGCGGGTCGTTCGGCAGACGGCAACACGGTGCAGATATTGATCAGTAATTACGCGATTCCCACGGGCTTTAAGGCGCACATCATGCAAATGCCTCCGGAACTATTGAAGGCGTCGCCCCCGATGCCTGACTTTTCGAAGATCAAGTTTCTGCCGCTCCGTACTGACATCGTCTATCGCGATAATGCTGGCTACAATCTCACGATCAACAATTTGCCGTGGGGAAAGACCGCATTCGGCGTGAAGCGCTACCGGATTAGTCAGACTCAGAATCTCGAGTTGGTCGAGGAAAAGTCCGGCGCGGGAGCTACTTTGAATTTATCGAATCCGCTCGCGCCCGATGCAGTAGAACTCATCGTTCTTCAGCGCAGGTAATCGCCACCGTATGGATAACCCGATGCGAGACAAAGGGGTAACATCAAAGGCATGAAGGAGACGTGGCGATGGTTTGGGCCGGGCGATCCGGTTCCTCTCGATCACATCAAGCAAGCGGGAGCCACTGGGATCGTGTCCGCCTTGCACCATCTCTACCGGGGGGAAGCCTGGCCGTTGGACGAGGTCATCAAGCGCAAAGGCGAGATTCTCGCCGCGGGTTTCGTCTGGTCAGTGGTGGAGAGCATTCCGATCCACAATTCCATCAAGCTTCGATCCGCATCTCATGACAATTTCATCGGTGCGTGGAAGGACACCCTAGCCGCAGTTGCGCAGGCAGGCGTAGAAGTCATCTGCTATAACTTCATGCCGGTCGTGGATTGGACGAGGACTGACCTTCAGTGGCGTCTTCCAACTACGGGCTACGCCCTGCGTTTTGATGCGGTAGATTTTGCGGTGTACGATCTCTTCATCCTCGAGCGCAAAGGGGCTGAGGCCGACTATTCCGAGGATCGCGCTCGAACAGCGAGCGCCCGTTTCCGTTCCATGCCGCAGGCACGCAGAGATGACCTGGAACAAACGATCATCGCCGGCCTCCCTGGCGCCGAGGCATCGTACAACCGCGAGACGATTCGCAACCTGATCGCTGAATACGACGGCGTGACTGCTGCCGAGTTGCGAAGCAACCTCATCGCATTCCTGCGGGAAGTCGTTCCGGTAGCGCAGGACATTGGTCTCCGTCTCGCCGTACACCCGGACGATCCACCCTGGTCGCTGTTTGGGCTTCCGCGCGTCGTCTCGACCGCCGACGATGTGAGGGCCATCCTCGGTTCTTGCGAAACGCTTGCAAACGGACTCACGTTTTGTGTCGGGTCGTTCGGAGCCAGAGCCGATAACGATCTGCTGAGCATGGCTCGCGAATTTGGTGCTCGTATTCACTTCGTACATCTGCGGCAAGTGACCAGAGAATCCGACGGATCCTTTTATGAAGCGGAACACTTGGCAGGCAGTTCCGATATGGTGGGCGTGATCCGCATTGTGCTGGAAGAAGAGGGGCACCGCCGGCGCGCGGGCCGGCCAGACCATGAAATCCCCATGCGTCCGGACCACGGTCATCTGCTCGCCGACGATATTGGCAAGAACGTAAATCCCGGCTATTCGCTGGTGGGCAGGCTAAAAGGGCTCGCCGAACTGCGCGGCGTCATGCATGGCTTGAAGTATGCAATTTCAGAATTAGCCAGGTAAAACGCATGAGTGTTCTGCCAATCTTCCGTTGAGTAGCAATTACAGTTAGTATGACCAGCGAACGAAGGACTTAACCGTATGAATGACTTCGCAGGACGAGTTGCCCTGGTAACGGGTACGACGGGAATTGGCCGATCGATTGCGTTGCGCTTCGCCGCAGGCGGTGCCGAGGTGGTTTCGTGCGGCATTGAGATAGCTGGGAACGAGGAGTTGGCTCGCGATGCGGCAAGGCTTGGTTTCACGCTCAAGGTCGAAACCTGCGATGTGACCAGCCCCGACCAGGTGCGCTCGGTCATTGCGCGAACCGCAAGCAGCTTCGGAGGCCTGGACATTATCGTCAATGCAGCCGCGATTCATCCCTTCGGTACGGTCTTGGAAACCGACCTTGCGACCTGGAACCGCTGCATGATGGTGAACGTTGGCAGCATCTATCTCATGGCGCACCTGGGCATCCCGGAGATGAAAAAGCGAGGAAGTGGGTCGATCCTCAATCTGGCGTCCGTTCAGGGATACGCCTGCCAGCGGGGCGTCGCCGCGTATGCCGCATCCAAGGGGGCAATCCACAGCTTGACGCGTGCCCTGGCCCTCGACCATGCTGCCGACAACATTCGCGTCAATTCGATCAGCCCTGGCTCGATCCGTACACCCATGCTGGCACGCTCCGCGGCCAACTTCTCGCCCGATGTCCCGACCGAAGAGGCGTTCGCACGTTTTGGCGCGGCGCATCCGCTCGGGCGCATTGGCACTCCGGAGGAGGTGGCTGAATTGGCGGCGTTTCTGGCCTCAGACAAAGCGGGATTCTGCACCGGCGGCGATTACCTTGTGGACGGCGGACTGCTCGCTGGCATTGGTGTCCAATGATGGTCCTTAATTCGATCGCTCTCGATTCGAGCATTCTCAATTCGAGCATTCTCGATTCGATCAAGCTGACTTGACGATCAACGATTCCTAGGTTCCTATTGCAAGATCGCGATAATTTGTGGACGATGGTGCGCAGTTCGAAACGATGCTGTCAGCTTAGTTCCTTCCGGAGCGATCTTGCCGCGAATCATCTCGAACAGTTCAAACCTGCCGCGCCGGCGATGGCGAATCGCCTTCCTGCTCGCTCTCGGAGTTCTGGTCAACTTCTTCGACCGGATCAACTTGTCGGTCTCTCGCGATGCGCTTCATGACTCGTTTGGCTTGTCCCTGGTTGCTTTCGGCTACCTCTCCAGCGCCTTCAGTTGGACTTACGCGCTAATGCAGATGCCCGCCGGGGTCTTGCTGGACCGGTTAGGAGTGCGCCGCGTAGGCAGAATCAGCGCGTTCCTGTGGAGCATTGCCTCCTTTGCAGCCGCCCTCGCCCCCGGCCTTAGCTGGTTCTTCGGAGCACGCCTCCTTCTGGGCGTGAGTGAATCTCCCACGTTTCCAGCGAATGCCAAAGCCTTGGGGTATTGGTTTACCCAAGAGGAACGAAGTCTGGCAACGGCGATCACCGATGCGGCGGCAAAATTCTCCAGCGCAATCGGAGTCCCGTTGATCGGCCTGCTCCTCGTCTATTTTGGCTGGCGCTGGAGTTTCGCCGCTACTGGCTTCGTCAGCTTTCTCTATTTCGTCTTGTTTTGCCTCATTTACCGCAATCCCAGAGAAGACAAAGATCTGTCNNAGAGCACGAAGTGGCAGCTCACTGGGCTATCTCTTGAAGCAGCGGAAGGTCTACGGGCTCGCGCTGGGATGGGGCGCCTACAATTACACGTTCTTCCTCTTGCTGACCTGGTTGCCCAGCTACCTCTCCGTTTCTCTTCATGTAGATCTGTTGCACTCTGTTTTCTATACCAGCGTGCCCTGGCTGTTTGCCACCTTCACCGATCTCCTGGTCGGCGGATGGTTGGTGGACTCTCTGATCCAACGTGGCTTCAATGCAAACCGGGTTCGCCAAACCGTACTGGTGGCGGGAACCGCCTTCGGCCTCGCGATCTTCGGTGCAGCGAGCGCTCACAGTCCCGCCGCCGCACTGGTCTGGATCAGCCTCGCGCTGGGCGGACTGGCCGCCGCTGCGCCGGTGGCTTGGACCGTTCCATCTCTCATTGCGCCGCGGGAAAGCGTCGGCACGCTTGCAGGCGCGGTGAACCTTTGTGGCCAGATCGCGGCCATCTCCGCGCCCATCGTTACCGGCTACATCGTTTCCGGAACGCACTCCTTCGCGGCCGCTTTCGTGACTGCGACTGTAATCCTGCTCCTGGGAATTGCGGGCTACATTTTTTTGCTGGGACACATCGAACCGATCCCAGAACCGCGGGAGACTCTTAGTTTCAGTTAGCGAGCTGCGTTCGCTGTGCTAGAGATTTTTTTGCGAGCTCGTCTGATCATTGTGTTTCAGCATTCGCCCGCCAACGCCAACGCCAACCCGGTGCGGGATCGGCTTGCGTCACGGCTTTAGGTAACAGCAACGGACTGGGAATGCGTCAAGAAGAGTAGCCTCGCCCGCTATGCGACCCCTAAAGTTTCCGCTTGCGTGGCCGATCTGGCCCTTTGATGGCAAGGGGTTCTGCCAGGGTTCCTTGCAGGAACAATCAATTCTGAGGAGAGACTTATGTCGACATCAGCCGTTTCCAGTACCTCGGTAAACCAGCAACTGCAGCAGTATTTTCAGACTCGGCAGAGTGGTCTGCAACAACTCGGGTCGGCCCTTGAGTCCGGCAACTTGGCCCAAGCTCAAACGGCCTTTAACAACATTACTACGCTGGGTCAGAACGGTCCGGTTCCCACTGGGAGCCCCTTCTTTGTTTCTCAGCGCGACCAGTTTTTCGACGCCGTCGGAACAGCTCTGAAGTCGGGAGACCTGGCGGCCGCCCAACAAGCCTTCGCGAGTCTCAAGAGCACGTTTCAAAGAGGGGCCGGTCAGGACCCACCCAGCACACCCCTCCCGTCCAGCACTACCGCTCCTTCCACCACCGGTCCGGAAATTATCCTCAACCTGAGCAACAATAGCGGCAGCGCCAACCCCGAACAGATCACCATCAACATCAGCCCAGCTAGCGGCGGAGCCGAACAGGTCTCCCTCAGCGTTGGCAACCAGGGTTCCAACGCCCAACAGGTCACATTCAATCTGGCTCCCAACAGCAATGAACAGATTGTCCTTAATTTGTTGGGCGAATCCTCCTCAGCCAGCGCTTCCACAAGCAACACCTCCGCCAGTGGGGGCCTCAGCGTTTCGGCCTAAGCCGGCAATGCGGCTGGTGCAGCAGGTGGGACCTCACGTCCCCGCCCACTTGCTGCACCGGCGCATTTAGCTCCCCTATCCCTGACGTGGTACCGCGACACTGGCGACGCTTGTCTGGCCTGCGCCTGCACCCACGCACTGAGGAGCCACTTGCCGCGCCGTCACTAACTTCAGCAGTAAATTACTCTTCGTGTACCAGTAAGCAACAAGCCGCCCCCCGAGTTTGCCGCCTAATCCCTCTTGGGACGCTTCGTTTCCCGTGTAGAGTGGTGAACGAAAAGAAGCGCCTTTCTCATCTGTGCCCTCGAATCATGCACTTACCTAGTTACTAACATTAAAGACTTATTAACTATCGTGTTCTACTAGGAACTTAAGTTCTTCTAAGAGGGCTAATTAGATTGACGGCGACCCCGCTCGCGAACGACCATTGTAAAGTGACCGAAAAGACCGCAGGCGGCGCTCCACGCGGCCCGGCTTGGAAGTCCCGTCAGTGAACTGAATGTTGGTTCTCGGCGTCGCAATGTTTAGTTCTGGCGGTAGCGGTGTTCCTCGTCGCATTTCTTAGCCTCACGCGGCGGCGAGAACTCGAAATGTCCCCGGTCGGGTGCTTCAGCAGGTGAGGAAGCCATTCCGTTGAAAACCAAAGGGAATTGCTAATAGGCGGTCGAGGATCAGGTCCGTCTTAGCCTCGAAGGGCCATCCCTCCCACATATCTGTTCATTGCTCTCGTTCTTGATTGACAAATCTGTATATTCCGAGTCCGTCTGGAGACCACAACGACCAAGCCTGACACTGCAGCATTAGAGATAGGTTCGGACCTTCGCAGCCACGTACGCCAGGTCGAACGGCGCGATTGGTGGTTATGGTTGTGTGCGGTTGCGGTTACGCTATTGTTGACCGCTGCCGTCATTTCGTTCGGACTCCCTGCGCTGCACATGCACGGATCGGAATTTACCTTCGCGCCGCTTAGCGATACGATCCTGGGTCTTGTGGGTTTGGTTCTGCTTTTTGACATATATGCGCTTTACCAGCATTTCCAGATCCAGCTTGTGCGCAAGCATTTGCTTGAGCGCGATGAGTTATTCCGGTTGATCACCGAGAATGCCGCCGACATGATCGCGGTTGTGGATGTGAAAGGGCAGCGCCTCTATAACAGCCCGTCCTACGAAAGGATTCTCGGCTACAAGCTGGAGGAGCTCGAGGCCACGAATTCCTTCACACAAATTCACCCCGATGACACCGAGAAGGTTCGCAAAGCGTCATCGGAAGCGATCCGTACGGGAGTAGGACAGACCGTGGAATACCGCATGCGTCACAAGGATGGCCACTGGCGGACACTCGAATCTCGCGCCTCCACCATCCTGGACCAGCGCGGGGCCGTCGAAAGACTTGTAATCGTCAACCGCGACATCACTGAGCGCAAGCACCTGGAAGAGCAGTTCCGGCAGGCACAGAAAATGGAGGCTGTGGGCCGGCTTTCCGGTGGTGTCGCTCACGATTTCAATAACCTGCTCGGCGTGATCATCGGCTACGGAGAGATCGTTCAGGAACGCACGGCCAGCACTGATCCGCTGCGGGGCAGCATCGATGAGATTCTTAAAGCCTCCCACCGGGCTGCTTCGCTCACCAGGCAGCTTCTCGCCTTTAGCCGCCAACAAGTGCTGGACCCCAAGGTTCTCGACCTCAACGCTGTGGTCAAGGACATGGAGAAGATGCTGCAGCGGCTTATTGGCGAAGACGTCGAACTGAAAACCGAGTTGCATCCGGCCCTGGCCTTGATCAAAGCCGATGAAGGACAGATCGAACAGGTCGTCCTGAATCTGGCTGTAAACGCACGGGATGCCATGCCGCGCGGGGGTAAGTTGATCCTCTCCACCTCTAATTTTCATATGGATAAGGACTTCGTCCGTCGCTATCCCTACCCCGTTCAGGTCGGGGATTACGTATTATTCGCGGTCAGCGACACGGGAATCGGGATGGATGCCGCCACCAAGGCCCGCATCTTTGAACCGTTTTTCACTACCAAAGAGAAAGGCAAAGGCACAGGTCTGGGCCTTTCCACAGTCTACGGTGTCGTCAAGCAAAGCGGTGGCTACATCGAGGTTGCGAGCGAGCTTAATGCCGGGGCAGCCTTCAAGATCTACTTGCCGAAGGTGGAGGCTGCACTTGCCCAAGCGCCTCAAACCGAGTTACCAGTCTCCCTCCACGGGACGGAAACGATTCTGCTGGTGGAAGACGAGCCCGCACTTCGCATTCTGGCGCACCATCAGTTGGAGTCCTGCGGATACTCCGTCCTCGAAGCTGGCTGTGGGGCAGATGCTTTGGAACTAGCCCGTAAGCATCCGGGAACGATTCACGCTTTGCTGACCGATGTTGTGATGCCGGGGATCAACGGCCGGATACTGGCGGAGGAATTGCTCCGCCATCGGCCCCAGCTCAGAGTGGTCTATATGTCCGGCTACACCGGCCAGGCGGTAGGCGCAAACGGAGTACTCGACGAGGGTAGTTGCTTCCTGCCCAAACCCTTCACCCGCGAAGCTCTTGCCCGGAAACTTCGGGAAGCGCTCGAGGGAGGAATCGCGACCGCTGCGGCAGCAAAATGACACCACTTCCTATCAACCCGAAGCCTTCGGTCAACAAGGAGTTGCGAATTGCCTAAAATACTGATTGTGGACGATGACGATGCTATGCGGGGCCTCATCAGGATGCGGCTCTCCGATACCTACGAAATCATTGACACGGGCAATCCCGGGCAAGCGCTCGGGCTCGCGCTGGAACACAAGCCGGACGTCGTCCTGCTCGACTTGATGATGGCCGGATGTTCCGGCTTTGAACTTTGCCAGAGCCTGCACGCTCTCAGCTACACCTCGCGTATCCCCGTCTTCGTGGTCACCGGCGAGTCAGCCGCAAAATATAAAGACTACGTCGAGAGTTTAGGTGCATCCGACTTTTTCGAAAAGCCCATCAACTTCCCCCGCTTGAAAAGCCGCATCGAGGAAGTGCTCAAGTCCAACCTGCCCGAGCGCCGAGCCCATGTTCGCGTGCGCATGAAGTTGATCCTTAAACTGAAGGGTGTGGATGAGTCCGGCAGGTCCTTCGAGCAGCTCGTGTCCACGGAAAATGTGAGTGCCGGTGGATTTTTGTGCAATCTAACGCTTTCTTTCCCCAAGGGTGCCATCGTGAGCGTTTTTCTGTCGGGCAAGGGAGAGGATCGCTACGTCGGCCTGGCCCGCGCTGTCCGGACGGAAGCACCTGATACGCCGTGGCAGCGCTACGGCTTTCAGTTTACGGAACGATCAGCGGAGTGGATTTTCCAACCTTAAGGTTGGCGGCGGTGGCCGGTTTCTCCAGCGAGCCGGGGCTCGTCTGACCTCCTACCGCACTGGTGCGTTCAGCGCCGCTACCAACTCCACAAAATTGCTTGCATGGACTGCTTGATCCACTGCTTCTTCGTGGCTGAATAGTTCACTGGCGTCTCCTAGTAAATCGTGTTGCGACTGGTTGTCTCCCGTCAGGATCATGATAATCAGCCGTGCCGGCTTGCCATCGCGAGCGTTAAAATCGATCCCCACTGATTTCGCAACCCAGCCGGGTTTTCGCCGATAAGTTGGGCAAGAACCGTTTGGCTGTGACAGTGTCTTTCAGGGTCAGCGACCGTCTTCGGCGCACTAGAACACCCTCCTAAAGCGTTAGGCGCTCCCAGTTTTGGATCGCAACCTCTTCGCCTAACAGATACCTTGTTCCCGCTTGCGGCGGATTTGCGCTTGTGCACCGCGGCCCATAGAATGAAACGAGAGGAACACTGTTGTTGTATTAGCGAGTCGGCGCCATTCGCGTCGGCTCACGATCGTTTTCCGAAGTTCTCGCCGGAGAGATGGCCGAGTGG
>PMXH01000371.1 GCA_003165855.1 Acidobacteriaceae bacterium
AGAAGGTGGCGCCAGCTGCGCCTGTGCGATTCCGCACAGGGCGAGGCACAGCACCGGCAAGTAAGGCAAACTCGATCTCGGCCGCCGCAGACTCATGAACCCGCTATTCGTCTCGTCCTAGTTCGTCTCATCCTAGAAAGTGTGCTTGTGGCCCCAGGTTGCCGTCCACAAAACCAGCAACTGTGTCGTTCTTTGGTCAATGCTCATGATCGTGTCGCGATTCTGGTTGTAATTCCCTTGCGCCGAGAGTGTGCTGAACTTCATCGCCCCGGGCAGAGTCCACGAAATCCTGCCGCCGTACTGTCCGGTGAGAGTATCACTGGTCAGCGTGCCGTCAGCCAGAATTGTCCGGCCTTTTGTCAGCGTAATCAGAGGCGAAACCTGCAGCGCCGGCTTCTTCCAGGTGAACGCCGGTTGCACGTACAGCGTAATATTGCGCGTGGTCCCCGTGGTCAAGCCGTCGGCGGCGACCCAATTCGCATTCACCTGCCCATTTAACTGAAAGAACTTTTTCGTAACCAGGTTCGTGCCGAACGTGAGCGAAGAAGTAATTGTGCTGGCCTCGGGAAACAGATTATTGTGATTCCAGTCTCGCGTGCCACCCGCGGACATGGTCACGGTTCCGATCTGCCGGCTCAGGTTGAGGTTTCCGGAAATGTCGCGCTGATCCTGCGCTCCGGTTTGGTCGGGAGGCTGGCCTTCGAGCGATGACGGCACCGTGCCGGTCTGGGTCAGCGATTGCCTCGCATCCACTACCAGGTTGGTTTTCTTCCCGATAGGCTTGCTCCAGGTCTCGTCAAAGCTGTGCAAGAACAACTCGTCGCTGGTGGTGGGATGGACGTTGTTCTCGAGGAAAGAATAGGTCAATCCGAAGGTTCCGGCAGTTTTCGTGGTCTGCGTAACCGCCGAATCTACACCCCGCAGGTTGGGCTCGCTGGCCTGCGTCAGGCTGGGGTTCGCCGGGTTGCCGAAATTCTCACCCACGTCGCGGTACGCCACGTTGACATTCGTTTTACCCGTTTGCCCGGAGATCCCCGTCCGCCATGCCCGGCCAAATTCGCTCTTGGAATCTTGATCGGTGTTGGGATTCTCCCGGCTGAACGCATACTCGGACGACCACAACCATTTCTGCGTGAGATGAATGTTCAGCAACGCGCCGTACACGTCTCCGGTTGACTTTGCGGCCACGGGATTCGGCAGGATAATCGGATTGCCTTGCGAATCGAAGGACACACTGGTGGGAGCTCCAATATCTTGTGCACTCAGCCACATCAGGCGGAATTGCGCCCACTTAGGTAACGGCGCCTGCCAACTCGCTCCCATCATCTGCTGATGAAAATTAATTCCCGCGCCGCCGCCGAGCGCTTGATCGTTCGTATTCGCGAAATATCCGAACGTGCCCGCAGGCGTCTTCAGCGTAATCTCCGCCCCTTGTCGCGGAGTGGCAGCCGTCACGAATTGGGCATCCGTGTACAAGACCGGCGTTACGATACCGAAGCGCAGGTTCGCCGCCCAATCCCCACTCTTATAGCCAAGCTGGATCACGTAATCATTCACCCGGCCCTGGCTGGTGCGCTGCACCTCGGGATTCAAGATTGAATTCAACAGACCGCTGCCGTTGACTTCCATGTGCCACGGTCCCTGCTGGTAAGTCATGCGCTCCGTCGCCGACAAAACATTGGAATCGGGAGGATTCGATCCCGAAGCCCACTGCGTGCTCGAACTGATCTGGCCTTCCTCCGAGGGACGGGTTGGTTTTGCCGCAGCCGGCGCCGCAGGATGATGTGCGACCGCGACCATTACGGGGCCGGGCATCAGGCCCGGCACAACCGGGGGAAGTTCCGCGTCGGTTCCCGGTTGCAACGCGTTAGCCGTGGGCACGCCGACCGTAGCAGCAGGCGCCGATGGCGCCAGTACTGTGAACTTCCACGTGGCGGCCTCATTCCCCACGGTGAGATTCACATTGTGATCTCCACCCGCGAGTGGCAGCGGCGGGGCGAAGGCAACCTTGACATCCGCCACCTGCGCCAACGTAGTGATGTCCACATCATCGACCATCAAGCTTACGTCNNAACTGCACTAGACGGCCGTCGTTATTCAGCCTCGCCTGCGGCACAACCTGCGCCACAAAACTCTGCACCGGCCCTGACATGAGTAGCATGCCAGTGGGCGAGATGGCGTCCACCTGCCAGTAATAAGTTGTCCCGGGAATCAGTTTCCGATCCGCCACGCGCACATCCAGCTTCGGATCGGCGGTCAGGTATTGCCGGATCACCTGCGTACCTGCGAGGTCGCTGCTGATGGTGACAAAATAGAAGCCGCCCTTCTGCGCGGGCTTCCATTCCAGAAGGGTATTGCCCGCGGGAGTGCGCGCAGGCACCGGGTGCGCAGAAGTCAAACCACCCTCCGGGACGCGATACACGCCTCTCATCGGCAAAGGCTTGCGCGCTTCGCCCGACGATTCGATGGCGCGGACCGTCCAGTAGAACTCGCCCTCCGGAAGACTTCGCCAGATCCGCGTTGGGATTTCCCAGCGATTGTCCACCACATTGAACCAGTTGCGAATCGTCCCCAGATAAGGCTCGCTGGAGAAGCCCACCTGATACTTTGCCGCCCCCGGAACCGGAGCCCACAGCAATCGCGGCGGATTCTCCGACGCAAACACAGCTCCGTATTCCGGCTGAATGAGTTGCTCCAGCCGCCAGTCCCCAGGATTCACCACCACCACGATCGGACGACTGGCCACCTGATTGGGCTCGACCATCCGCAACTGCAGCGTGTGCGCGCCCAGATACCAGGTCGGCAGCGATTGGCGAGTCTGAATCGCGGTACTTTGCCCGCCCACAATCGAGGCCGAAAACTGCTCCACCACATTTCCATCCCAAACCCACTGCCCGATCACGGTTCCAGTTCCCGTCCCCGCGAGAATGGCTTCGGCATTCAGTTCCCCACCTTGCATCACCACGGTTCCGTCTCGGGGATGAGTCAACGCCATATTCAAGACCGAAAGCGGCCCTCCCAGGGAATTGGACGATTGCACCTGGATTGGCTGAGACGTTCCCGAAGCGCCACTGGTAATCGAACCGGCCGTGCTCGTCCCGTCAAGATTCAGCACGTCAACTGCGCGCAGACCAAGAGTCGCCGTCGGACTGACGCTGATGAGCGCCGTCATGGTTCCTGCATTCACCACCACCACCCTCAGGACTGCCACATCGCCTGCGCGGGTATGCCCGTTCGAATCGATAACTGCAGGCAGCGGGGGCGAAATCACCACGGTCGCTCCCGTCCGAAAATTCGCACCCACCAGCGTCATCCGTATGTGGTCCGCACCCTGAACCGTGAAGCCCGGAGAAACACTGAGTAGACTCGGTGCGGGCGCGTTAGTCACCGTGAGCGGTACCGCATTGGAGGTCAGCCCACCTCCCGTCGCGAAGGGATTGAAAACTGTGACCAGCGGCGTTCCCTGCGTGGCAATGTCTGAGGCGAAAATGGTGGCTGTGACCTTCAGCGCGCTCGTATAGACCGTGGGGCGGTTGCTCCCATTGATTTGAACGACCGAATTCACCAGGAAGCCGCTGCCCGTCACCGTCAGCGTGAAGCTTGGGCCTCCCGCTGAAACCGAGGTTGGATTGATGCTGGTTATCGCAGGAGTGGTCTGCGCCGTCGCGCGCGGGTGCATCCCGATCAACGCGACCAGCAAAACCGCAAGGAAGCCGCACCGCGCGCGCTGCGATGGGCAATTCGTGGAGCTACTGGTTGGCACGAACATGGGCGGACAGGTCCAGGGTACAGGTCTCGGTCGGTGCAGTTGTGGAAATGAAACCACAATTGGTTCGGCGGCGGAAGCACAAACGTCGCACCGGAACCCTGATGGTCAACTGGAGAGTTCGTCCCGGCTGAGTTCGATCCTCGCGTCCAACGGTGTCCATGACCACTAAGCACAAGCACGGCTTAGGCCCACGTACGAACCTAGAAAGCAGAAAAAGGAAACCCAAGCCGCTCCCGTGCCCCGCAAACACTAAAGGAGACTGGAACTAAGTGGTAGCTTTGGTAGCGCTACCGGGAATCGAACCCGGGTTTGAAGATTGAGAATCTTCCGTCCTAACCCCTAGACGATAGC
>PMXH01000454.1 GCA_003165855.1 Acidobacteriaceae bacterium
TTGCGCGAGAGCAGCGTATTCACACTCATGCCAGTTTGGGCCGCGAGCTCCTTGAAGCTGTAACCCATCAACTCGTGGGCAATAAATACTTCGCGCTGGTCGTCAGGCAGTTCGTCCAAAGCTGCCTCCAATTCTTCCAGCAACACACTTCGTGCGTAGACTGCGTCCGGCCCAGCATCGGGCGAAGGAAGCAGGTCTTCCAACTGGAGTAGGTCCCCATCCTCAGTGATCGTCGCCGGCTCGTTTCTCATAGCCTCACGCTTTTTCCGGCGAAACAGGTCCGTGATTCGATTGCGGGCCACTCGGAACAACCAGGCGGTAACCTGCTCCACCGGCTTCATCATGCGGTAGGCCTCGACCAGTTCGTAGAAGACATCCTGCAAGACGTCTTCCGCGTCACCGCGGTCGGCCACGCGTTTCCGTATAAAATTGCGCAGCCGATTCCGTTCGCGCTCGATCGCCTCAGAAATCCGCTGGTCCTGTTCCACCATCGCCCACTGTTTTCTCAGCGCCTGGTCCATCTACTCATGTAGACGAACCAGCGTGCCAAATATTTTAAGAAGATAAGTCAGAAGATACAGGAATGGCGCTGTGCCACCGTCGAAGGGCGCCCGCACGTCCAAGGCAGGCGTCGTTGCATGTCGGAAAGACAAGGCAACAACGAAGAAGAAAACTACGCGGGCGACAGTCAGAACCGGTCAGTTAGCGCAACGGGGATACTGCAATAGCTATTAGTAGTACTCGAGCCGAACGGAGCAGCGCAAGCAGACAGAGTAGAGAAAGAAGGCGTAGAGACATAGGGCCTCCTCTGATTTGCTGATTCTACCGCGCCCCGCCCGCGATCGAAGGCACCAGCAGCACCTCATCGCCGTCCTGGAACGCNNTCTTCCTCATTCACATAAATATTCAGGAAGCGCCGCGTCTCCCCCGCTTCATCCCGCAAATGGGGCTTCAAGTCGGGGAACTGCGAGTCGAGCTCCGAGAACAGCTCGCTGAGATTGGCCACCGAGCAGACGACGCGCGGCGTCCCAGAAGTAAGCCGCCGCAAAGCAGTAGGAATTTGAACCGTAATGCTCATAAAAAACCTCCCGGGCAAAATGCCCGCATGAAAAATGTCTTATTCGCCGGTCGTTAGTCATTAGTCATTAGTCATTGCCCGTTAGTCGTTAGCAGCCCCAACTAACGACGAAGCCGCCGCAGCAGTTTGCGCTCCTTGAACGATCAAAGACTGACGACCAACGCCCGCTGAGGCCGTCTCTTCGAACGCCGACGGCAAATTCGCCGCCTTCGTTGCGATGTACTCTTCAAACTCGCTGAGCTTCGGAGCGATCGGCGTTTCGGCCGCGTACGCGTTCGCCAGCACGTCGGTGGTCTTCAGCCCGTTGCCCGTAACGCAGATCACGGTGGTTTCATCCGGCAGGATTCGATCCTGATGAATCAGCTTGCGCGCGGTTCCAACCGTGACGCCGCCTGCGGTCTCGGTGAAGATGCCCTCGGTCTCCGCCAGCAGCTGAATGGAGCTGACAACTTCGTGATCGGAAATGTCTTCCGACCATCCACCGCTTTTGGTGATGGCCTTCAGCGCATAATGTCCGTCGGCCGGATTGCCGATGGCCAGCGACCGCGCAATCGTCTTCGGACGCTGCGGTTCGATCTCGCTGCTGTACTGCTTGATCGCCGTGGAAATCGGCGAGCACCCAGTCGCTTGCGCGCCAAAGAATTTCACCGGTTTCGGATCGACCAGGCCCAGGAGAATCAGTTCATCAAACGCCTTCTTGATTTTCGTGATCAGCGATCCGCCCGCCATCGGCACCACGACGTTGTCGGGTAACCGCCAGCCCAGTTGCTCGGCGATCTCGTAGCCCACCGTCTTCGAGCCTTCGGCGTAATACGGACGAAGATTGACGTTCACGAATCCCCAGCGATGTTCGTCGGCGATCTGCGAGCACAGGCGATTGACGTGGTCGTAGCTGCCGTTGATGCGCACCACCTCCGCGCCAAACACTTGCGTGCCCAGAATTTTCGCGGGCTCCAGATCCGAAGGAATAAAAATCCACGCCTTCAAACCTTCGCGAGCCGCTTGCGCCGCGACCGAGTTCGCGAGGTTTCCAGTGGAAGAGCAAGCGACGGTATCGAATCCGAAGCTGCGGGCATTGGCCAGCGCGACCGCAACCACGCGGTCTTTGAAGCTCAATGTGGGCAGGCACACCGCATCATTTTTGATAAAGACGCGCCGCGATCCGATCCGCTCGCCGAGCCGCGGAGCGCTCACCAGCGGCGTGTAGCCCACTGGCAGCGACGGCTGAAATCCCGCCGGCAGCGGCAGCAGTTCGCGATAGCGCCACATGTTCGGGGCGCGCGAGGCGAACAGCTCGCGCGAAAGGCGCGAGCGCAGCGAATCGTAATCGTAGGTAATTTCGAGCGGCGAGAAACAGTCTTCACAGATGCTGCGCGGCTGGTTGCCCCAGGTCTTGCCGCATTCGCGGCAGCGGAGGTGGTAGGTGCTCGTCTCCATTTTGCAACTTCTTTCTGTGACTGTGGGACGAGCCGGGTAAAAAATTACCCCAGTTACGACAAAACCCCTTTTCCGAATGGGAAAAGAGGCTCGGGAAATGCGAATCAAATTTCGCTTACCCGAATCTCATGGTCCCCGTTACCGGGCGAGAGTTGGCACCTGTCAATTGGGATATATGATCCCGTTCCGGTTGCCGTGGCGTCCTAGGGCTCGTCCCTCAGCCACTCTGCATGAAATTCCGGTCTGCCCCGAAGGGCAAACTTGTCCTTATGATGCTACACAGCAAACCGGAGTTCGTCAACCTAGAAAACTTTCTCTTCGGTAACCTGGCAAGTTGTTCCCAAGGCCCGGCATCGGTACACTCTTCATTCGCGAGGTGAGCCTATGGCAGAGCTGGGCAGGGCTTCTTATTTGAGGAAAAGCAGTTCGTGGCTAACGAGTTTGCGGCTTCGCGGTAGAGTCTGTCTCTTCGTTCTCTTGGGCGCGGCCTTATCGGTCGAGACTCTATTCGTCGCGCCGGTCATGGCTCAGACTGCTGCTTCGGCCGCTTCCGCCGGCTTACCCAGCGAGACACCCGCCACGTTCACGCCCGTCACCACCAGCTTCGATTACGTCAAGCGCGATGTGATGATTCCCATGCGTGACGGCGTGAAGCTGCACACGGTTATCGTTCTACCCAAGGGCGCGAAAGGCGCGCCAATCCTGCTCACGCGAACCCCTTACAATGCCTCGGCACAAGTCAGTCATGCCGAAAGCTCGCACCTCGGCCCCATCCTGAACGGCTACGACAACGCTACCGAAGTCATCGTCGAGGGCGGATACATCCGCGTGGTGCAGGATATCCGCGGCAAATATGGCTCCGAGGGCGACTACGTCATGACCCGTCCTCTGCGCGGCCCGCTGAATCCCACGCTGGTCGATCACGCCACCGACACCTATGACACCATCGATTGGCTGGTGAAAAATGTTCCCGAGAGCAATGGCAAGGTCGGCGTCCTCGGCATTTCCTACGAGGGATTCACGACTTTGATGGCCCTGGTGAATCCGCACCCCGCGCTGAAAGTCGCCGTACCCATGAATCCCATGGTCGATGGCTGGATGGGCGACGACTGGTTTCACAACGGCGCCTTCCGCGAACAGAATATGGGCTACATCTACGACCAGGAGGCGACGCGCGCGAACGACGCCCTCTGGTGGACGAACCACTTCGATGACTACGACGTTTTCATGGAAGCAGGCTCGGCCGGCGAACTTGGACGCCGCCACGGGCTCGAGCAGGTCGGCTTTTGGAGAAAGCTGCTGGAACATCCCAGCTACGACGAATGGTGGCAGGAACAGGCGATGGACCGCATCCTTGCCGCGCAACCCATGAAAGTGCCGACCATGCTGGTGGCCAGCCTGTGGGATCAGGAAGATATCTATGGCGCGCCCGCGCTTTACAAGGCGCTCAAAGCGGCCAGTGCGAACAACGACAAATTGTTTCTTGTGTTCGGTCCCTGGCACCACGGGCAGGAGATCGGAGACGGCAGCTCGCTCGGACCAATAAAGTTCAACAGCGACACCGGCCTCTATTTCCGCCAGGAAATTCTGCGGCCGTTTCTGGATAAGTATTTGAAAGACGGAAATTCCAAAGATGACGGTCCTCACGCCGAGGTCGCGCCGGTCACCGCGTTTGAAACCGGGACGAACACCTGGCGTCGCTTGCCCACATGGCCATCCGGCTGCGCCAGCGGCTGCACCATTCAAGCCACTCCGCTCTATCTCACTGCTGAGCTAAAGCTGAGCTTGGCCGCGCCCCAGCCCGGCGAGGCAGCATTCGATGAATATGTCTCCGACCCCGCGAAGCCCGTACCCTATCGCGCCCGCCCCATTCAGCCCATGGGCTATGGTGACGGATTCACCTGGTCGCGATGGCTGGTCGATGATCAGCGGGAAGCGTCTGGCCGTCCCGATGTCGCAGTGTTCACCTCCGACGTGTTGACCGCGCCCATGAAGATCAGCGGACAACCCGTAGCCAATCTCGTAGCCTCCACCAGCGGCACAGATTCCGATTGGGTGGTGAAGGTAATCGATGTTTATCCCGACGAAGTTGCAGGCGACTCCAAGCTGGGCGGGTACGAGCTCATGATCTCTGCCGACATTTTCCGCGGCCGCTACCGCGAGAGCCTGCAAACGCCCAAACCCATCGCTTCCGGCCAGCCCCTGCTCTATCGCTTCAACCTTCCCACGGCAAACCATGTTTTTCTGCCCGGCCATCGGATCATGGTGCAGGTTCAATCCAGCTGGTTCCCGTTATACGACCGGAACCCGCAGAGTTTCGTGCCCAATATCTTTTGGGCGAAGCCGGAGGATTACCGCAAGGCCACGCAGCGTGTGTATCACGCTCCCGGCCAGGCAAGCTTCATTGAACTGCCTCTGGTGACGATACCGTAGGTCAGGATGGATTCTGAGGAGCTGGAAGATCTATCTACTACGGTCGCGGAGCGCCATTTCCCGCGCTAATTCTCTGGAAGTATCCTTCAGCCGCTGTGCCAGGATCAGCGCCAGCGAAAGATAGAAACGGGAGGCCAGCCTGGGGAAGGCCTCAAAGATCTCCCGCAGTTCGTGGGCGCTGATTTCATCCACTTCAACTTCGGCATCTTTGGCCACCACTGCGGCGGTGGCTCTGCCTCTTTCCAGGAAAGCGATATCGCCGCAGATGTCCTCGGCCCCAAGCGTCGCCACAATCGCTCTGGAACTCGTTCCCGCCAGCTCCACCGATGCTTCGCCCCGGTGGATGATGAAAATGCTCTCCGACAGAGCTCCCTGCTGGATGATCTCTTCACCCAGCTTAAAGGTGCGCCGCACCGACTTCGCCTTGATCAAGTTCCAATCGTTCGCACTCAAATATTGTAGGCGATTGGCCATGGGACTGACTTCGGTGAAGGTGACCCTTATCTTACCGCGAACGCCCGTCTACCGGCTGTACTGATTCCGCTTCTTGTCCGCATGCCGCTCCAGGCCCAACTGGATCAACTTGTCGATAAGGTCCGCATATTCGAGTCCCGAAGCCGCCCATAGCTTGGGATACATGCTGATCGCCGTGAATCCCGGCATCGTATTGATCTCGTTCAGATAAATCTTTCGCGACTTGCCTTTTAAGCCAGGCTCCATCAGAAAATCCACGCGAGCCAGCCCGGAGCAGTCTACGGCTTTAAAAGACCGCACAGCCAATTCCTGAACTCTTTTCGTTTCGTCTTTTGTGAGCTTTGCGGGAATAATCAGTTCGGAACCTTCTTCCAGATACTTGGCGTTGTAGTCGTAAAACTCCTTGACCGGAACAACTTCGCCGGGAAGGGATGCAACTGGTTCGTCGTTGCCCAGCACCGAGCATTCGATCTNNCCCAGGTTTGCCGGCTTCACAAATACCGGATACTTCAGCTTGCTCTCGACCAGCTTCTGCACTTTCTTCGGTTCCTTCTCCCACGCACCGCGCAGAATAGTGACGTGCCTCACGATGGGTATTCCCGCGGCAAGGAACAACGACTTCATGATGTCTTTGTCCATGCCCGCGGCCGAACCCAGCACTCCCGCGCCCACATAAGCAATATCAGCCAGCTCCAGCAGCCCCTGAATAGTTCCGTCTTCACCGAACGTGCCGTGCAGCACGGGAAAGATCACATCCACGTTGATAGCGCGATCGCTGGCGCGCCGCGTGAGCGCGCCCTCCGTCTGAAATGGCACCAGCCCGCTTTCCCGGTGCACCGGCTCCGGCGGTACCACCACCGATTCTCCCCGGGCCAGCACCGCCGCCGCCGGAGTAGTCTCCGGGTCGCCGGCACGCAACTGCCGCGGTTCGAGAACCAGCTTCCCCTGCAGCAAATTCTCGGCGTCCACCGCAGTCAGCCAGTGTCCGTCCTTGGTGATGCCGATAGGCACGACCTCGTACTTGTTTTTATCGATGGCTTGCAGAACCGACGCAGCCGAGAGCAGCGAAACCTCATGCTCTCCACTGCGCCCGCCAAAAAGAATGCCGACTCGAAGTTTTTTCATAATCCTTCAATCTGGACCGGGTGCGGACGACGCTAATTGCGAACTGTGGCAAGAGCCTGAATTGCGGTCACTGTGGCTGCCCCAGAAAATCCAGCAGCGCACGATTGAACTCTTCCGGCATTTCCAGCTGAGGTATGTGTCCACACTCCTTGATGGCAACGAGCTTCGAACCGGCAATCCCAGCATGGAATCGCTCACCCATCGACAACGGGAGCAGCGCGTCATTGGCTCCCCAGACCACAAGCGTAGGCGCGTGCACCGATGAGAGTTTCGTATCTTCACGCTGATCCGTGGTGACAATGCCATCCATGAATCGCCGGATAGTGTAGCCGTCGTTGTCCTTCAAGTGTCTGGCGAACACTGCGGCAACCGCCATATCCGTGACCATGGCCTGATTGTAAAAAACCACTCCGAGAACTTTCTTGGTGTCGTCGAGGGAAGCCGGGTTGAGATTAATTGTCGGCGATGCCGACTCGAAGGAAAGGCCTCCCGCATCGACCAGTACAAGCTTTTCCACCATCTCCGGGTGCTGAATTGCAAACTCGACAGCGATCCAGCCGCCCAGCGAATTGCCCACCAGCGTGGCCTTGGCGATCTTCTGCGTCTGCATGAAGCCGTAAAGAAAGTCGACGAACGTAGCAATCTTGTAATCGATCAGAGGCTTATCCGAATGTCCGAAACCGATCTGGTCGGGAGCGATGACGTGATAGTGCGCCGAAAGTGGGCCGATGTTCGCCACCCAGATGCCGGCATTCGCTCCCAGTCCGTGGAGCAGGATAACCGTGGGACCTTGCCCAGCCTCGTAGTAATGAATGCTCTGCCCGAACACCGTGGCGGTCTGCTCTGCAGGCATTGGCGACATCTGCGATGAGCAAACTGCCGCCAGCAAGAACAGGATCATTATTGCCAGCAATGCGCGCTTACGAAATTTCATGATTGTTCCTCATTCAACGCTTACAGAATCTTTTTTCCAAATGCCGACAGCGCCAACTCCACCGCCAAGTCCGCCGTCTGGTTGTGTTCGTCGATTACCGGATTCACTTCGACGATCTCGAAGCTNNGCGTCCTCGGGATCGATCCAGTCCATATCGAGCGAAATGTGATAACCGGCAGTGCCGCGTCCAGCCATGCGCAAAGCTTCTTCCATCACGGTACGCATGCCGCGCTCGTCGATGTCGCGCATGGTGAAAACGCCGATGCCGGCGCGGCGCACATTTTCTTTTTCCACCGCGTCAATGTCGCGCACGCCCACCAGCACGCAATTCTCCGGCTTCACCTTGGGAGAAAAGTCGAAAATGTTTGACAACTCCGCCGGCCCCAGCCCCATCAGCGCCGCCAGCGGCATCCCATGCACATTGCCGCTCGGGGAGGTCTCAGGCGTATTGATGTCGGTGTGGGCGTCAATCCAAATAAGCCCGATCCGCTGGTTTTGACGGCGATAAAACTCCGCCACGCCAGACACCGTGCCTGCAGCCATCGAATGATCCCCACCCAGCGCCAGAGGAATTTTTCCCGCTTCGAGCGTCTTAATCACCAACTCCGCGTGCTTGGTGCACGTCGCCGTGATTTCCTTCAAATACTTAGCGTGGGTATCGCCCTCTTTTTTCTGCTCTGGGATGGCCACGGCGACGTTGCCGCCGTCTTCAACTTCATGCCCCAGCGCTTCCAGCCGCGCCTCCAACCCCGCCACGCGCACCGCCGAAGGCCCCATATCAACGCCGCGCCGCGATTGTCCCAGATCAAGCGGAACGCCGATCACGCGAATCTTCTTGGGAGAAATATTTGTGGCGCTGATGGTTGTCATAAGAAATTGAGTAATTGTGTAATTGGGTAATTTAGTAATTGAAAAGCCAAAGCGCGGAATTCTCGCTTCTCAAATTACTCAATTACAAAATTACCCAATTACTAAATTCTTAGGGGTAGAGCCGGTGTAGCATCCGCGGGAACGGAATCGTCTCCCGCACGTGCTCGAGCCCGCAGATCCACGCCACGGCGCGCTCAATGCCCATCCCGAAGCCGCCGTGCGGCACGCTGCCGAACTTGCGCAAATCCAGATACCACTTGAACGCTTCTTCCGGCAATCCATGCTCGTGAATACGCTGCACCAACAATTCGTACGAAGCCATACGCTGCGAGCCCCCAATGATTTCGCCATAGCCTTCCGGAGCCAGCACATCGACGCACAAAGCTAACTCCGGCCGCTGCGGGTCCGGTTCCATGTAGAAAGCCTTGACCTTCGCCGGATACCGATGCACCATCACCGGCTTGTCGAACTGCGCCGAAAGATAAGTTTCGTCGGGCGAGCCCAGGTCGCCGCCCCACTCGAACTTCGCTTCCAGAGCGCCTTTGGCGTGGCCTTCCTGCAAGTTCTTTACCGCATCGTCGTAACTGATCCGCGGAAAAGGCGCTTCAATCTTCTCAAGTTTGGAAATGTCGCGGCCAATCGCCTGCAGGTCCACGCGCCGTCGCTCCAGGCAGCGCTTCACCATGAAAGTGATTAAGCTCTCCGCCAGATCCATCAGGTCGTCGAGTTCTCCGTAAGCAATCTCCGGCTCGACCATCCAGAACTCGGTGAGGTGACGCCGGGTCTTCGATTTTTCCGCGCGAAACGTTGGGCCGAACGAGTACACCTTGCCCAGCGCCATCGCCGTGGCTTCAATGTAAAGCTGCCCCGACTGCGTCAGATACGCCTGCTCGTCGAAATAATCGACGGGGAACAATGTGCTCGTGCCTTCGCAAGCCGCCGGAGTAAGGATCGGCGGATCGGTCAGCGTGAACCCGTGCTCGTCAAAGAAATCGCGCACGGCTTTGATAATCTCCGCCCGCACCCGCAGAATCGACGCCTGCCGCTGCGACCGCACCCAGAGATGCCGGTGCTCCATCAGAAACTCGACCCCATGTTCTTTGGGGGTGATGGGATAGGGATCGGATTCCGGCACGCGCTGCACTACCTGCACGTTCGCCACATCGAGTTCGTAGCCGCCGGGCGCGCGCTTATCGGCGCGAACCTTGCCTTCCACGATCACGCTCGACTCCTGCGTCAGTGTCTTGATCGCCTCGAACACTTCCGGCGTAACCGCGTTCTTTGGCACCACACCCTGAATCACGCCCGAGCCATCGCGAAACTGCGGGAACAAAAGTTTCCCGCTCTCGCGCAGGTTATAGAGCCAGCCACGGAGGGTAACCGACTGGCCTTCGTGCTTACCGATTTCTGCGATAGTAGTTACAGGGGACATATTTGATTGAGTCATCGGATCATTGAATCATTTGCCTGTTGTGGGCGGATTGTTTTTCAATGAGTCAATGACTCAATGATTCAATCTCTCAATTTCTACGCCGTCTCCAGCTTCTCGAACGCCTCCCCCAGCTTTTCCAGCGGATTCACCTTCTCGTCTTCCGCGAGTTCCAGCAACAGGGGCGGCGTTTGCGGCGCGGAGCGCAGCAATTCCATCGCCTCTTTCCAGTCAATCGTTCCCTGTCCCGGCCACAGGTGCGAATCCTGAACCTTGGCATTGTCGTGAACATGCGTCGAGCACACTTGCTTTCGCACGACCTCAAATGCCTCCGGCATCGATCCCATGATGTGCGCATGCCCGAAATCGAAGCAAATCCCCACGTCATCGAAGTGGGCCGTCTGAATCATCTCCATCAATCTGTCCGGCGTAGAAAGCTCGTTGGGAATATTTTCCAGCAGAATACGCACCCCCAGCGGCTTGGCAAATGCGCGCAAATGCTCAATCGAGGTCATCGCTGATTCGAACTTCTTTTCGCTGAAGCTCTCGTTCGGCAGTCCGAGATGCTGCACCAGAAAGCGAAACGGGATCTGCTCTGCGATTTCCAGCGCCCGCTTCACTTCGTCCATCGCCTCCACCAGCCCTGCGCGGTCCGTGGACGCCAAGTTCACCGGCGGCGCACCCGCGCGGCCCCACTCGTAATCGGCGTAGAGCGGCGAGTGTACGGAATTCAGCGGAACCCCACTCCCGCGAAACCACTCCGCAATCTCTTTTACGTGAGCTTTCCGGTTGGCATAGTCGAGGTGCTGCCGCGCCGCAAAAATCTCTATCGCCTGCACTCCGTTACGAGCCAGCCCATCCAGAATCCCCGGATGCAGCCGCTCCCTCACGTATAAATAAGTTGAAACCGCTCTCTGCATTAGTAGCCCACTGCCTTTCCGTTGTTCCTGCCATCGCTCGCCCCGAGCCGCTCGCCAGTCCTCGGGTCGATGGCGATGCACTCCGCATCACTCCAATAGGAACTCGCATCCGCCCCCTCGTGCAAACCGAACTGCACGTGGTACCCCATCTTCTCCAGCGCCTGCACCGTATCCGGCGAGAACCATCGCTCTACGTTCAGGACGTCCGGCAACCACTGATTGTGAAAGCGGGGAGCATTCACCGCCTCCTGGATATTCATCCCATAGTCAATCACGCCCATCAGAACGTTCGCCACGGTCGTAATGATCTTCGAACTGCCGGGAGAACCCAGCACCAGCACCGTCTTACCGTCACGCACCACAATAGTCGGCGTCATCGACGACAGCGGACGCTTCCCCGGCCCAATGGCATTCGCCGCGCCCTGAATCAATCCGTCGGAATTCGGCACGCCCGGCTTGGCCGAGAAATCATCCATCTCGTCGTTCATCAGGAAGCCCAAACCCTCCGCCGTCACCCGCGATCCGAACCAGTCGTTGATCGTGGTCGTGACCGCGACCGCATTCCCTTCAGCATCCACCACCGAATAGTGCGTAGTGTGCGGCGACTCATGATTTTCCATCGGCTGCGGATGGGCGGCAGCATATTGTTCAAGCTCGCTGAAAATCGCCGGACGCTTCAATTCTTGGCTGGCGCTGGCCTGGTTCGCATCAATCGAACTCCGCCAGGCGGCCGCATACTTCTTATCGATGAGCTGCGCCACCGGAATCTTCGAGAAATCCGGATCTCCCAGGAATTCCGCCCGATCGAAAAACGCCCGCCGAAACGCTTCCGTCGTGTAATGAATCGCCTGCGCCGACCGATCCCCCATCCTGGCCAGATCGTATCCTTCCAGAATGTTCAGCGATTCAATCAAAACTGTCCCACCGGATGACGGCGGCGGCGCGCTGATGATCTCGTATCCGCGATATGTCCCGCGAACCGGCTCGCGCTCTTTCACCTCATAATGCGCTAGATCNNCCGTCGCGCTGGAAGATGCGGCGCGACTCGGCAAACTTCCCCAAATACTTATCATGCAGATCTCGCGCCTCAGCCCAGGTCAGCGCATAACCCTCGCGCGCCAGTCGGGTCGCCGGAGCCATCACCTGTTTCAGAGTCAGCTTCCCATATTTTTGTTCGGCGTAAACCATGCCCGCAACTGACCCCGGCACGCCAATCGCCTTGTACCCATACTCGCTGGCGCCTTCGATCACGTGGCCCTGCGCATCCAGATACATGTCGCGCGTCGCCGCCTCCGGAGCCTTCTCGCGGTAATCCAGAAAGTGCGTCTGGCCATCGGACATGCGGATCAACATGAACCCGCCCCCGCCCAGATTTCCCGCCGCCGGATGCACCACTGCCAGCGTGAATCCCGCAGCCACAGCGGCATCCACCGCGTTGCCGCCCGCCTGCATCATTTCGACTCCAGCCTGCGAAGCCAATTCATGACTGCTCACCACGATTCCGTGCTGCGCATGCACGGGTTCCGTGGAGCCGAGAGCCCGCGGCGCTCCGCCCACCGCCGCAGCCGCCATCAGCAGCAAAATCAATGCTTTGTGTCGGAATCGCATGAAGGTCGAGGGCGTCCAGGAATGGGCGGACTCTTGAGGCTAGCCGACGGCGGTAAGCAGAGTCAAATCAGGATGGCTCGTGCGAGATGGTCCGCGTGGAGCGGGCACTCCCTTCGACAAGCTCAGGACAGGCTTTGTCCTCCAACTCTATCCACGTTGCCGGCCGACCTTCAAACCCTCTTCGTCTTCTTCCGAGTCCCAGACTTCGTCGGCTTTTGTTTTTTTCCAGGCTTCTTCTTCGGAGCCTTGGCCGCCACCATCTCAAATGACTCCCTGATCAACTCCCGCAACTCATTCCATCGCACCGCGCCCAGCCGGTCGAGCATCACCCACTTGTAGCGTCCGAGGTACGGGGAGGGCTGAATATGCTCGCGTTCAATCAGTTCGGCAAACGTCTCCGGTGCGCACTTAAAGGACAACCGTGGATTGTCCAACCCTAGAACGGCAAACATTTTCCCGCTGACCTTGAAGCAGAGAGCGTCGCCCCATTGCAGCTTCTCGGTCGCCTGCGGGAAAGACAGGCAGTACTCGCGGATGGAATCGGTTGCGGTCATAAGTTCAAATTCGCCAATTGGCACTCCAATAGGAACGCACAAGAGTTTACTAAATTACCCGATCGCAAAATTCTTGATCACCGTCACCTTGCTGTAAGCCACGCGAAACCCCAGCCGCTCGCAGTTCCGCTGCGAGGTCGATCCGCCGTTGGTGACCACCACCGCGTACTCGCATCCCGCGTCGGCCGCTGCGGTCATGCGAGCACGAAGCAGCGCCGTCTGCAGTCCGCGCCCGCGATACTTGAGCATGGTGCCCGCTCCGCCCAGCGCGAAGATGCAATGCTCTGGAATGTTCAGCCCCGTGCCGCACGCCGCCATCGTCCCATCGACGGATGCGACAAACGCCAGCGCTCCTTCCATCTGATACAGAGGTTCGAGCAATCCGCGAAATGCCTCGGGCGCGCCCTCTGGAAAGAATGCCCGTTCCACAATGGTGCCTGACTCCGCCGCTTCTTCCCGCCGGCCGCGGCGGATTTCGCAACCGCCAGGAGCGGCGGGAAACTTCTCCTTCGGATCGAGCCTCCGGTACAGCACGTTATTCAACTCGGCGATCCCGTATCCGCGCTCCTTGAACATCCCAAACACAGCCGCATCGTGCAGCGGACACAAGTCCACCTGCACCGGTGCGCTGTGCGAACGGTAGAACTCTTCTACGCGATCTAAGTCTTCCGCCGTAAATGGCCGGTCAAGGCCCGCTCCAGTTGCCCGTCCGATGGGCGATCCCAGGCCGGCAAACACCATGTGCCCGCCACAGATCTCTTCCTCCGCGGCCCCGATCTCAGGCCGCGTCTTTTGAAACGCCCGCGCATACAATACCTGCGGCATCTCCTCACACGCCTCAAAACGGCGCGCCAATGCCTTGTCCACGAATAGCATGTCAAGAATCCTTTCTGGATTTAGAAAGCAATCGACAGACAGAGCGAAACGCGCGCACACCTCGGCGTATCTTCGCTCAAAGTCGCAGCTTGCGGACTAAGCAGTCATAGGCAGGAAGACAGATTACTTCGAACGGGCCAGGATTTCAAGAAGAACAATCAGGAATCACTCTCCAGCCAACATGCTTCCCGGTGTCCAGAATCGAAGGCTGATAGCGACAACTGACAGCAGCTCCTTCAAACTTGTTCTCTCGCTTCACCCAGCGCCACCGTCACATCCAATTTCTTCTTGTTGCGGTAGATGGTCACCTTCACCGTATCCCCGGCGCGGTGGTTGTTCATCATCTGCGCCAGATCTTGCTCGTCTTCAACTTTCTCGCCATCGATGGCCACGATCAAGTCTCCGCCCAGCATGATCGGGATGTTGCCCAGATAAGCCCGCTCCGTCCCTCCCCGCAATCCAGCGAGGTCCGCCGAACCGCCGGGAGTGACCTGCACGATCAGTAAGCCGTAGTCCACGGGCAAGCCCATCTCAGTGGCTAGCTCGGCACTGATTGGAATGGTCCGCACGCCCAGAGCGGGACGGCGCACCCGCCCCAGCGTCATCAGATCGTTGAGCACGGCCTTCGCCGTATTGATCGGGATGGCGAAGCCGATGCCTGCGTTCTGTCCCACGCTCGATAGAATCATGGTGTTGATGCCAATCACTTCGCCATGCCAGTTCATCAGCGGACCGCCCGANNCCGGGGTTGATGGCGGCATCGGTCTGAATGGCATCGTCAATGGTGGCGCCATTGGGCTCGCGCACCGGTCGAATCGAGCTCACAATGCCGCGCGTCATCGTCCCCGCCAGCCCGAACGGATTGCCGATGGCGTAAACCTTCTGCCCCACCTGCAAGTTGCGCGAGTCGCCCAGCACCGCCGGCACCAGGTCAGGCGCCTTGATCAGGATCACCGCCAGATCGTGCGCCGGATCCGTGCCCACCACCGTCGCCTTGTACTTCTTGCGGTTGTGCATGGTCACTTCCACCTGCCGCGCGTCGGCGATGACGTGATAGTTGGTGAGGATGTGACCCTCTTTGTCGATCACAAATCCCGATCCCTGTCCTTCCTGCGGCACCATCCCATAGAAGAAGTCGAATGCCATGGCGCGCGAGGTGACGTTCACCACCGACGGAATATTCTTGCGGTAGACGCTGATGTTGTTCTGCTCTTCGCTGTCCAGCCCTTCGCCGCCCGGCGCAGCTTCCGTGATCTCCACTTGCGCGGGATGGCTCAACCAACCCACTGGATTCGAACCGGCAAATTTCGCATTCGAACGCCAGGTCGTGAAGTAGAAGAATGCGCCGGCGATAAGCAGCGCAAAGATTGCAGGTCGTATCAGTCTCATAAGTCCAAACCTTCGGGGCCGCGAACGGAATCTTGGGGCCGGTCCTGTGAAGAGGCCTCCATCTATTCTACGTTCGATTCTAAACAATGTTCCGTGAGGAGGCACGCGGGTGGTGGTGCAGTTTGATTTTCCTTCCGAACAGGCGTTCTTTGCACCGTGAAAGCCTGCCCTGAGCTTGTCGAAGGGAATCTGGGCGAGCCGCACGAATCCACCACCCACCGTCTGACATCAAAAGATTTGCCCTCTCGAGGTTTCTATGTCCATTCGACCGGTTAAGCGAGTGATTGAATCCAAGCCAACTCTCGAAGGTGCAGGCGTGCATCTACGCCGCGCCTTTGGCTTCGGAAACACCAAGGACTTCGATCCTTTCCTCCTACTCGACGACTTTCGCAACGATGTTCCCGAGGACTATCTCGCGGGCTTCCCGTGGCATCCTCACCGCGGAATCGAAACCATCACCTACGTGCTGGCTGGAACCGTGGAGCACGGCGACAGCATGGGAAACCATGGCGCCATCGCCGCCGGAGACGTGCAGTGGATGACGGCGGGCAGCGGCATCATCCATCAGGAGATGCCCAAGGGCGATCAGTCGGGACGAATGCATGGCTTTCAGTTGTGGGCAAACCTTCCGTCCGCGCTCAAGATGACTGCGCCGCGCTACCAGGAAGTGAAGACGCTCGATATCCCGGAGGTCAAAGACGACGACGGCACTCATGTGCGAATCGTTTGCGGAAACTTTTGGGGAAAGAAAGGGCCAGTCGATGGCATTGCAGCCGATCCCATCTACCTCGACGTGTCGGTCTCCCCAGGCAAGAGAAAGACTTTGCCAGTCGAGACGACTCGACATGCCTTCGCCTATGTTTTTGCGGGAAGCGGAAAGTTCTGCAACGCATCCGGTCCTCTGACCGTGCCGACGGAGGCCATCAAGTGGTTGGATACAGCACCTCCCGTGGAGGCAGACAACCGTTCCCTCATACTTTTCGATCGCGGCGACGAGGTCACAGTGCAAGCCGGAGAAGACGGGATCCGATTCCTGCTGGTCTCGGGAAAGCCTCTGGAAGAGCCGGTGGCATGGTATGGCCCGATTGTTATGAATACGCAGGAACAGCTCCAGCAGGCGTTTCGGGAACTGGAGCAGGGGAAGTTTCTGAAGAAGTGAGGCCGCTCGATCCTTCGCCGGCAGTCTTGAAGCACGATATTCGACATCATTTGATGTTATAATCAGTGCCTATGAGAACCACTCTCGCCCTGGATGACGATCTCGTCCGCATCGCCCAGGAGTTCACTGGTGTCGCTGAGAAAACGGCATTGATTCGCGAAGCTCTCAAAGCGCTGATCGAGCGGGAAAGCGCCCGAAGATTGGCTTCTCTCGGCGGCACCATGCCGAGTCTGAAGAGTGTTCCGCGCCGCAGGGTGCGGCCGCAGTGATCCTCGCAGATACTTCGGTTTGGATCGACCATCTCCGTTCCGGCAATAGAGAACTGCAACAACTTCTCGAGCACGGGCAGATTGTGATCCATCCGTTCGTGATTGCGGAGCTTGCCCTAGGATCCCTGCGGGAACGTACCAGAACGCTTGCATTGCTGGCTCTGTTGCCGCAAGGGCAGGTGGCGCAGAGGAACGAAGTGAGGCTGACGATTGAGGCTCGCCGTCTTTACAACCTCGGCATCGGCCTGATCGACGCACACCTGATAGCTTCTGTCCTCATCAATCCCTCGACACTTCTTTGGACAAGAGACAAACGGCTGCGAAAAGTTGCTGCGCGTTTTGGGCTTCACGCAAATTTAGCTTAGCCGACAACAGGCTTGCATTCTGGCTCAAGCTTGGAGATCCGAGCGCAGCTTCGCCCATACCTGCTGCACCTGCTCCCGCGTGTGCTCGAGCGAACCGGAGTTGTCGATCACATAGTCGGCGGCTTTGATCTTTTCTGCTTCGGGCAGTTGCACGGCCATGCGGCGTGCTACTTCCTTACGCGCTGCTTCCAGATCTAATTTCTGGCGGGCGGCGAAGCGGGCGATTCGCTGCTCATCGCTGCAGGTGACCACGATCAGGCGGTCGAAGCGTTCTGCCGCGCCCGCCTCAATGATGAGCGCAGCTTCCACGATGGCGACGGCGTGCGGATCCTGCCTTCCCATTTCTTTCATCCACTCTTCCTGGCTGCGAATCACAGCGGGATGCACGATGCGGTTCAAATCCTGAATGCGAGATGGGGCTTGGGATGGGGCAGACTTGTCTGAGCCGAACGCAGCCTCTGCCAGCCTGGCGCGGTTCACGCTGAGGTCAGGATTGAGAATACCGCCGCCGAAGTGGCGCACCACTTCGTTGTAGACGGGCTGGCCGGGCCGCATCAGTTCGTGGGCGATGCGGTCCGCCTGGACGAGACGTGCCCCCAGCGCGACCAACATGTCTCCCACGACCGATTTGCCCGAGGCAATCCCGCCGGTGAGGCCGACTTTCAGCAATGTGCCTCCAGCCGAAGAACGTTCACCACAGAGGCACAGAGACACAGAGAAACCTTTTTTGCGTTTTTCTCTGTGTCTCTGTGCCTCTGTGGTGAAAAGCCTTTCATTTGCTGGTTAGTTCCGGCATGCGGCTGCCTCTCCGCATGTTGGCCGCTTTCACGGTGTTATACATCAGCATCGCGATGGTCAGCGGACCGACGCCGCCGGGAACTGGGGTCAGCGCTCCCGCCACCTCGGCCACTTCCGGGTGCACGTCGCCCACCAGCGTAAATCCCCTTGTGCGGAAAGTCTCTTCGCGCTTGGCGTTTTTCGTCAACTCACCCGCGAACAGTCGCTCGAATTCCGCCGGGTCGCTGACCTTGTTCATGCCGACATCGATCACAGTTGCCCCCGGCTTCACGAAATCGCGCGTGATCATGCCAGCACGGCCGATCGCCGCTATCAAAAGATCTGCGCGGCGGCAGACCCCCGGCAGGTCGCGCGTCTTCGAGTGGCACACGGTGACCGTCGCATTGGCGTTGATCAGCAGCATAGCGGCGGGCTTGCCCACGATGTCGCTGCGTCCTACGACGACGGCTTCCCGGCCGGCGATGGGGATCTGGCTGCGCTTGAGGATCTCGATGACTCCGGCTGGGGTGCATGGGACCAGGCCGGGACGCTGGGTCGAGAGAAAGCCGACGTTGATGGGATGGAATCCGTCGACATCTTTGGCGGGATCGACCGCCATCAGCACCTGCTTCGAATCCACCTGCGGCGGCAGCGGCAACTGCACCAGGATGCCGTCAATCTCATCGCGGCGGTTCAGGCTTTCGACCAAAGCCAACAGTTCAGCAGTGGTCGCGGTTTCAGGCGGCGTGTGTTGCTCGCTGTAGATCCCAACTTCTTCGCAGACTTTGACCTTGCCGCGCACATAAATCTCCGAAGCCGGGTTGTGACCAACGAGGATGACGGCGAGGCCGGGGCGGACTCCGGCGGCCGCCATGGTCTTCACTTCCGCGGCCACTTCGCTGCGGATGTCACTTGCGATCTTTGTGCCGTCGAGGATTTTGGCGGGCATTCAGGCTCCGGGCTTCGGCTTTCGGGCTTCGG
>PMXH01000390.1 GCA_003165855.1 Acidobacteriaceae bacterium
CAAAGCGCTAACATCGGCTGCACCGATAAGAGGTGACCCCCCGTATGACGGAGAAGCCAGGTTCCGAGCCAATCGCAGACGTGCCGAAATCTGTTTCAAGGCGCAATTTCATCAAGGGCGTCATCACCAGCGGAGTGGCCGTTTCCTCCGCCAGCTATCTGTTTCGCGCCTCCACGTTCGTGCAGGGCCAGCAGTTGGCTGGCGAGCGGCTGATTACCCTCAATGTCAACGGTCAGCAGAGGCGCGTCGACGTCATGAAGCAAGAGACCTTGGCGACGACCCTGCGCTACAAGCTCGGCCTCACCGGCACCAAGCTGGGATGCGATCGTGCCGAATGCGGATCCTGCACCGTCCTCATCGACGATATTCCTTATTACTCATGTTCGGTGCTCACCCATACGGTACGTGGCCGGAAAGTTATGACGATCGAGGGCTTGGCCAGTGCCGACGGAACTTTGCATCCCGTTCAGCAGGGCGTGATCGATGAACAGGGCTTTCAGTGCGCGTTCTGCATGTCCGGCTTCATTATGACCGCAGTCGGATATCTGAAAACCAACCCCACTCCCACTCGCCAGCAATTGGCTCAAGGCGTCTCGGGATGCCTGTGCCGTTGCCAGGATTACGACAAGATTCTCACTGCTCTGATGCGTGGCGCCGAGAATATGCGGAGGTCTAACCTTGGATAACAAGAAAGCTGTTGAGACTGCCGCAGCGACTGAGCGCCAGTACGGAGCTGGTTACAAGCTGATCGGCAAGAACTACCAGACCCCCGACCTCTACGCAAAAGTCACCGGCCAAGCGAAATATGCCGAAGACTTTCGCGCCGACGGCATGCTGTTCTGCAAGCTGTTGCTGAGTCCCATGCCGCATGCGCGGGTCAGGCGCATCGATGCGCGTGCAGCGCTGGCATTGCCTGGAGTGAAAGCCATTCTCACAGCAGACGACCTTCCCGCCCCCGCCGATACTCTCACTGACAATGGCACCGTAATCAAGGCCAGCAAGTGGGGCGAGCGCGGCCTCACCAACGAGCCGGTTTATCAGGGTGAGCCGATTCTTGCCGTCGCTGCAGTCGACGAGCTCACCGCCGCGGAAGCCATCGAGAAAATTCATATCGATTTCGAGCTGCTCCCGTTCGTGATCGATCCCCTCGATACCCTGCGGCCAGGTGGTCCTAACCCGCGGACCGATGGCAACGTATGGACCCGGCCTGCCGCGCCCGGTTCCCAGGGTCCGGGAGCGCCCGCGGTCGCAGAACTCAAGTGGACTTCGGCCGACTTCGCCGAACTAAAGCACGGCCGTCTTCCAATGGGTAAGACCCCCGACGAATGGACCTACGGCGATCTCGATTCCGGCTTCAAGAATGCCGCGCTCGTTCTGGATGAAACCTTCGTCACGCCCGACACCAGCCATCAGACTCTTGAAACCCGCAGTGCGATGGCTTACTGGCAAAACGGCAAAGTCTACGTCCACACCGGCACCCAAAGCACCGCGCAAACCCTGCCCGCGATCGCGCGCTGGTTGAACATTAGTCCAGACAACGTTGTTTTCATCAGCGAATACACGGGAGGCGGCTTCGGCAGCAAGATTACCGGCGGCGTCTCGATGATCATCCCTGCGCTGCTGGCAAAGAAGACGAATGCTCCGGTGATGATGCGAATCAGCCGTGAGGAGGAAACTTTCATCGGACGCGCGCGTCCCGGCTTCCAAGGTCGCATGAAAGTCGGATTCTCCAAAGACGGTCAGATCTTGTCTCTCGACATGTTCGTCATTTGCGATAACGGTCCTTACGACGCAGTGGGCGACGGGCCCTCCTCGGGCCGCATCGTCTCTCTGTTGTACCAGCCACAAGCCATGCGCTGGCGAGGCGTGACGGTGATGACCAATACTCCGCCACGCAGCGCGCAGAGCTCTCCAGGCGGGCTGCAGGGCATCGTCATCATCGAACCTATCATCGCGAAAGCTGCACGCAGGCTCGGGCTCGACCAGGTCGCGATCCGCCGTATCAACTGCCCCGAAGGCAAGGCGCCGTTCGGGCCAGCGGCGCAGGGAAAACGACCTTATGCCACCAGTGCATTTCTAAAAGAAGCACTCGACCGTGGTGCCGAGCAATTCAAATGGAGCGAGCGGGTTGCCCGCACTCCAAAGCGAATGGGGACAAAAGTCCGCGGCGTTGGCGTGTCGCTGAGCTGTTACGTCGGCGGCACCATCGGATTCGACGGACTTCTGGTCATCAAGCCGGATGGCCGAATCACCTTTCAGTCAGGAATCGGCAATTTGGGAACGGAGTCGGTGATAGATGTTCACCGCGCGGGCGCAGAGGTTCTCGGCGTGCCCTGGGAGAAGTGTGATGTAACGTGGGGTAACACGGCGAAGAACCTTCCCTTCACCTGCGTTTCCGGCGGCAGCCAGACCACTCACGCAATGACGCGGGCGGCCTACGCAGCAGCGATGGATGCCAAAAAGAAGCTCCAGGAAATCGCGGCGAAGAAGCTCGGCGGCAAGCCCGAGCAATACGAGGTAGCGAACGAGCGCGTCTTCCGCAAGGGCGGC
>PMXH01000335.1 GCA_003165855.1 Acidobacteriaceae bacterium
GGATGGAAGCGCAGGCCGCCCTTGTAAGGGCCGATGGCGCTGTTCATCTCAATGCGGAAACCGCGGTTTACCTGAATATTTCCCTGATCGTCGAACCAGGGCACACGGAACATCAGTACGCGCTCCGGCTCTACAACCCGGTCTAGAATGCGGTTGGATTGATACTCGGGATGCTTGGCCAAAACCAAGCGCAGAGAATCAAACACCTCCCGCACCGCCTGATGGAATTCAGGCTCGGCCGGGTTCTTCGCGCGCACACTGATCATTACATCTTCAATGTAGTCGCCGGGAGCCTTGATTCCGGGCGTTGTTAGAGTGCCGAAAGTCATAGTCCTACCTCCGTAGGTACATCAGTTACTAAACCGCTTCAATTCTGCGCTTCTAATCCCAGCCCGCAAGGACTTGGAGCACTTGTAGGGGTGATTCGCGTCACGCAATGGTTCAGGTTTTGAATCATGGAGTTACGGGGAGCCCTGCAGACGTCGGACGTCAGACCTCAGACGTCAGGCGTCCGTGAGCCGGTGCACTGCCACGCCGGATGGTTGGCCTAGAGTGGAACCGCTCCGGGCCGCAGTGAGTTAGAGCTCAAGGATACGCTTCCTGCCTCGCTTCGGAAACCAGCAATCATCGCAAGCGAGTTTTGACGTTTGCAGATTGCGCCGGCCCGCGAGAACCAATCTGGCGGATTGACCGGGAACCCTCTGAGGAGTAGTGTTTTGAATCAATTTCGACAAAATCTTAGCGGCTTTGCTCCGGGAGGTAAGGCGGCGTGTTCTGTTCTGGATGCGGGAATAGCGTTCCTGAGGGGGAGCGGTTCTGCAGAATCTGCGGCAAGGAAGGTTCGGCAGCCGGTACGCCCGCCCCTGCGCTTGGACCATCTGCGGAGGGCACGGTTTTTCCAGCACAGACTAGCGGTAAAGCGATCGCCAGTCTGGTCTGTGGTCTTTTTCTTTTCGCCTTTCCGTTGTCGATTCTGGCAATCATATTTGGACATCTCTCGGTTTCGGAGATCCGCAAGAGCGCAGGCCGGCTCAAAGGCGAGGGCATCGCGATCATCGGCCTTGTTCTGGGCTATCTTGGATTGGCGGCTATTCCGGTGACTCTAATCATTGCAGCGATTGCGATTCCAAATCTATTGCGTGCTCGTATGGCGGCGAACGAATCGTCGGCGATTGTCTCGGTTCGACAGATTGTCGCGGCTGAAGCTGGTTACTCCTCATCCCACCCCGGGAATGGCTATACCTGCAGGCTGTCCGATCTTGCCACAGTGATTGATGCGAAATTAGCGCGCGGAGAAAAGAACGGTTATATCTTTGATTTATCCGGCTGCCGCGCGGACGTCGATGGTGGAAACGTGGGGTTTCTGGTGGTGGCCTACCCTGCGGCGCTTGATCAAACGGGGAGTCAATCCTTTTGCTCCGACGAGAGCGGCGTCGTCAAAACTGACGTATCGGGCTCACACCAGCATTGCATGGCCAATGGTTCAACATTTTAGGGAAGAGAGTGAATATCCATTAAGCCGGAGGAAACTGAATGTTCTGTCCTCAATGCGGGGCAAGTAACCAAGACGGCGCGGTAGTTTGCGTACGGTGTGGAAGGAATCTGCAGGTGGCGACTGCACCGGTGTTCACGCAGCCGGCTGCGATGGCTCAGACGCCGGGCGTTCCGACGCCGGGCGTCTACGTGCCGAACTATCTGGTGTTTGCGATTCTCGCTACCGTTCTGTGCTGTTTGCCCGCCGGCATTCCAGCGATTGTCTATGCCGCCCAGGTCAACGGAAAGCTGCAAGCGGGAGACATCGCGGGAGCGCAGGCGGCTTCCAGGAACGCCAAGATGTGGTGCTGGATATCGTTTGGCGTCGGGCTTGCGATAGGGCNNCTGATCTACATGTTGATAATCGCGGTGGGGACGATCCGGCGGATTGGTGGCCACTGACCGTGACCACGATGCCCCCGGTTCGTAAGTTGCCGCTCATGGCAATGCTAGCGGCCGCCCTTGCCGCAGTCGTGATGCTGCGGCTTTTCGATCCGGCTACGACCGGTGTCTTTCCACCGTGTCCGCTTTGGTATCTGACGGGATGGTACTGTCCGGGCTGCGGCTCGTTGCGGGCGATGCATCAACTGCTGCTGGGGAATCTGCATGAGGCTTGGGCGCTGAATCCGCTGACCATCTTGCTGTTGCCGTTTCTGGCTTATGGAATCGCTTCCTACGCAGTGTTTCAAGTCCGTGGAAGGTATTTGCCGCGGCTCTTTCTGCCCGCAGTCTGGATCCGCGCGCTTTGCGCCGTGATTATCCTGTTTGGCATTGCGCGGAATCTTCCGTTTCATCCGTTCGATCTGCTGGCACCGGGAGCGATGCTGCGGCCTTGATGGCAAAGTTTTCGAAGGCTGCGGAAAAACTCGAATTCAGCGCCGCAGCGCCTGAAGGCGCGACCACCCGACACTTTACGGTATGCCTGAAGGCATNNTGAAGGCATACCCTGATACGAATTACTTACGGTATGCCTAAAGACATCTGATACGAATCGTGAGCTTTTCCGCGGACCGCTGGAGGGTCTCGCCGGGGCCTCAGGCGGTTTTCTTGCGGCAGTCTTCACAAACACCATAGATTTGGAAAGTGTGGCGGGTGGTGGCGTAATTGTGCCTGCGTCCGATTTCCTGCTCTAGCTGGTCTACTTCACGGGAAAAGAATTCCACCGAACTGCCGCATTCAGTGCAGACCATGTGATGATGGCTGCGCCGGTTGTACTGGTGCTCGTAGCGGGCGATGCCGTCATGGAAAGCGACTTCGCTGGCCAGCCCGCACTCGGCGAGCAGCTTGAGAGTGCGGTAGACGGTGGTGTAGCCGATGCCGGAGTCTTTCTTGTGCACCAGGCGGTGCAGTTCTTCGGTAGAGAGGTGGTCGCGAGTTTCGAGAAAGGTGCGCAGAATGGTGTCGCGCTGCGCCGTCTGCTTCAGGCCGACGCGCTTGAGGTGCTGGTGCAGGATCCCCTGAGCCTCGCGCACCATCTCGCGAGAAATCGAAGGTTGATCGTCGATGCGCTTCTGCAGCATGAAGGGTCAGGATAGCATCGGACATCTTGAAATCCTAGCCACTGAGGAAACGGGCAGCGCCTGAAGGCGGGTTGACGGCGTTGCAACACGGCATGCCTGAAGGCATGCCCTGATACGAATCTCAATCGCGCAATGGACTGCTAAAATCGACTTACTCATGAGCACTTTGACTGCGACCGGCGTTCCTGCTTCCCGGCGTTCGACCGGACTGCGCATTTTCCTGTGGCTGTTGTTGACCGTGATTCTGCCGGCATTGGGCGTGGCCGCTTACGCCTACTTTGTGGCGCACTCTGCCCTGCCTCAGCTTGACGGAAGCATTAAGGTGAAGGGCCTTTCGGCGGCAGTGAAAGTAACGCGGGACGGCCACGGCGTCCCGGCGATCGAGGCTGCGACTCTGGAAGACTTATTCTTCGCGCAAGGCTACGTCACGGCGCAGGACCGGCTCTGGCAGATGGACGTCATGCGGCGTTTCGGGAGCGGAGAACTTTCCGAAATACTGGGCGAAGATACGCTGAAGATTGACCGCGAACAGCGCATCCTGGGAATGCGGGCGGCGGCCAGGAAATCGTTGCAGATGGCGAGTGCCCGCGATCATTCTTACTTTGAGGCGTACGCCCGCGGGGTGAATGCGTTCATTGCGTCGCACGGCAGCCGCCTTCCGATCGAGTTCCGCATTCTGAAATACCAGCCGAAACCGTGGCAAGCGGAGGATTCCATCGTCATCGCGAACCAGATGGTGAAGGATCTCAACTATTACTACCTTCCCGACGTGTTTGCGCGGGAGAAGATTCTGGCCAAGCTGGGGCCCGAGTTAACTTCCGATCTTTACGTGAACCGGTCGTGGCACGATCGTCCGCCCACCGTGATGCGAGAAGACATCAACGATCACACGAAAGAGCAGCAGAATCAGGGCGACTCCGACGATGATGACGACGACGACGGCCCGGATAACTCTGTGACCCAGCAGAGAGGTGCGGCTGAGATCTGGGCGCAGCACGCTCCGGAAGCGGTGAATGGATCGAACGACTGGGTGGTTTCAGGAGCGCACACGGTCACGGGCAAGCCGTTGCTCTCAAACGATATGCATCTCGGGCACCAGATGCCGAACTTGTGGTACGAAGCGCATCTTAAGTGCCGTCTCAACGAGTGCGGCCGTACCGATGTGGCCGGAGTGACGCTGCCCGGAATGCCCTACGTGATCGTCGGCCACAATCAGCGCATCGCGTGGGGATTCACCAATGTTGGGCCGACCGTCGCAGATGCCTTCATCGAGACCTTCAACGCACAGGGAGCCTACCAGACACCACAGGGCTGGCAGCAACCCGAGCATCGGGCTGAGGTGATCCACGTCAAGGGTCAGCCGGATGTAATCGTGGACGTGAAGATCACGCGCCACGGGCCAATCATCACAGACATTTTGCCGGGCGAGACGCGGCAGGTGGCGCTGCGTTGGACACTGTATGACGGNNCACATGCCGTTTTTCGATGTCGATACGGCGCAGAACTGGGAGGAATTCCGCAAGGCGTTTTCGCAGCTCGATGCGCCGGGGCAGAATGTGGTTTACGCCGACGTGGACGGCAACATCGGATATCAGACGACTGGGCATATTCCGATTCGCGCGGCGGGCGATGGCAGTCTTCCGGTGAGCGGCGCAGACGACGCCCACGAATGGACGGGCTACATTCCTTTCGACAAGCTTCCCAATATCTACAATCCTGCTTCGGGAGTGATCGCGACAGCGAATGGGCGAATCACGCCGGATGGCTATCCCAATTCCATCAGTACGGAGTGGGAAGCGCCGTGGCGCACGGAGCGCATTTATCACGTGCTGGAATCGGGGGGAAAGTTCGCGGCCACGGACATGCTTGCGCTGGAGAACGACGTTCACTCGGAAAACGATCTGTTTGCCGCCGAGCGCTTTGTCTATGCCGTGGATCACGCTTCCAAGCCCTCCGCGCGGGCCAGGCAGGCTGCGGATCTAATGCGCAATTGGGATGGGCGCATGCTCTCCTCCTCCACCGCAGCGACGATTGCCGTGCGCTCGGCGCGCGAGCTGACACGCCTGCTGCTCGAGTCGAGGCTGGGACCTGCTCCCGAAGACCCGAAGCAACAGGAAACAACGCTGAGCTGGAAGTCTTACAGTTGGGAGATGCGAACCGTGTGGTTGCAGAACGTGATGCTGCATCAGCCCAAGCGCTGGTTGCCGGAAAAATATCCGAACTACGATGAACTTCTGACCGCGTCCGTGGAGGCCGCGGTGAATAGTCCGGAATCGCCGAAGGATTTGGCGTCCTGGCATTGGGGCGCTGTCAATGCGGTGGACATTGAACATCCGGTGCTGGGAAAGGTCCCGCTGCTGCGGCGCTGGACTGCGCCGGGAGTGCAGGAGCAATCGGGGAGTGACTACACGGTGAAAGCGGTGACCCGTTCTCATGGACCTTCGGAACGATTCACCGCGAACCTAGCGGACCTGGATCAATCGACCTTGAATACCGTGACCGGCCAGGGCGGAAACTTCCTCAGTCCCTATTACATGGATCAATGGAAAGCGTGGTATGAAGGTTCCACGTTCACGCTGCCTTTCACACCTCAGGCGGTGGACGCCTCCGGGGCGCATCGACTGGTGCTGGAACCTGCGAGATAAAGGCCGCCGCAACGCATCAGAAAGATCGATCAGAAAAAGTCGATGGCTTTTACGTCGATGATTTTGCCGGTGATGACGATGGTGCCGGTGGGGATGAAATCGGTGTTCAGCAGCAAGCTGTCGATGGTGGTGTCATAGACGCGCAGGTTGCCGCCCTCGGCAACATACTCCACATTGCGACTGCTGAAACCTTGCAGACCGGTGACATCGCCGTTGTCGGGAGGGATGACCACAGCTCCCGTGTTGGTGTTGTATATGGAGAGGCAGCCGCGGACCTCTCCCTGTCCCTGCAGGTTATTCACGTTGCCAACATTGGTACACCCGTAGGAGCCGACGAAGAGTTGCCCGTTGTTGCTGAGATCGATGCGGTTGTGGTAGCCGTCGGTGATGGCAATTTCAGTTGCCGGATTGTTGTAGTACGGATCCGTCATCGTGTTCAGGTTGACGATGTCGAGGGTTCCGCAATACTGTGCGGCAGTCGGGGCAGCACTCGGGATTGAGGTGCACAAAGGTCCGGTTGGCGTGCCCAGTCCTGCCACATAGAGCGTGGAACCGGAGAGAAAGGCAACCGTTGCACCGTTAACGGGAACCAGCGCGCCAGCAGTCGGCGGTGTGGTGCCGAAATTCAAGATCTGCACGCTGGCCTGCGTGCCGCCGCACTGGACGCCGCAATTCAGAATGTAGGCGACGCTGCCGTCGGGACTGAAAATCCCAAACACGGGACTNNATCACGGTTACGTAATTCGAATTCACGGTCTGTGCGCCATTGCTGAAAGCCAGGAGCTGGGTTCCGGCCGCGTTCGACACCACGGTTTGCGCGTTGGGCACGCTGATCGTGGCGGTGACACCGCCGACCGTGAGGTTCATGGCTACAACTGCTCCCGGAGATGATGCAGTCAGCGGAGCCGTAGGCACGGCCGCATAGCCGGTGCCGGGCAATGGTATGGCCATGCTGGTGGTCGGACCGGGAAGCTGAATGCTCCCGGCTGCAGTTTCGGTCTTCGTGTTCACCACATAAACCCTGTTGGTCGACGAATCAAAGGCCAGCACAGTCGTTCGATCCGGGGACATAGCCATGAGGCCAGGCGAGTTACCGGTGGCGACTCCACCCCTTCCCAGGGTGTCGATCCAGCCGTCAATAAGTATCAGACCAGCAGCCGACGCCGGACTCGACACACTTTGAGAAGCTAGAACGCGAGTGGTCACTCCGCTGGGCGGCGCGGCGACTTGTGCACCCCCGCAGGAGATAAGTCCGATACCTGCGATCACGAGCACGACATGGGAAAGATCGAGTTTCTTCAAACGGCATGCTCCTAACTACAGGAAAACCAGAGTTTTAGGTGCGAAATAGCGGATTATAACAGAGCGCCGGAAGCCCGTCCCGGTTTGCGCCCTTTCGGTTGAAGAAAAACAGCCGTCCATCTTGTTCCTTGGATGCAAGAAATTACCCTCATCCTGTATTCTGGTTCTATGGCGGGCGATTTTCTTGCACGGATCAAACAATCTCCTATTCTATGCGATGGCGCGATGGGAACGCTGCTATACGCCAAAGGCGTCTTCATTAACCGCTGTTACGACGAGTTAAATCTCTCCCAGCCTGACCTGATTCGCGGGATTCATCACGAGTACCTTCAGGCTGGAGCCGAAATCGTTGAAACCAATACTTTCGGAGCAAACTCCTTCCGCCTTGCACGGCATAGTCTTGCGGACAAGGTAGCGGACATCAACCGGGCGGGCGCACGACTGGCCCGTGAGGCCGCCAAGAGCTTCGATGTCTGGGTGGCAGGATCGGTTGGCCCGCTGGGAACAAGAATCGAGCCCCTGGGAAAAACTTCCTTCGCAGAAGCTCGTCAGGCATTCCGCGAGCAAATCGAGGCGTTGGCAGAGGGTGGTGTTGATCTGCTGATGTTCGAAACCTTCGGATACCTTGAGGAAGTCCATCAGGCCATGCTGGCGGCTAAGGACGTGGGGACAAAGTTGCCTTTGGTGGTTCAGGTTACGATCGACGAAGACGGCAACTGCCTGGATGGTTCCGATCCGGAGACTTTTGCGCCTCGGCTTGAGGAGTGGGGCGCGGACGTAATCGGCTGTAACTGCAGCGTGGGCCCGGTGGCCATGCTGGACGCCATCGAGCGCGTGCGAGCCGTCACTTCCCTTCCGCTCGCCGCCCAGCCCAACGCAGGCATTCCGCGTTCGGTGGAAGGCAGAAACATCTATCTCTGCTCGCCCGAGTACATGGCGAGCTTCGCGCGCAAAGCGATCGCGGCAGGAGTGCAGATNNTCACGATTCCTGAAATCCGTGGGCGTGGATGCGGTCAATATTCCGGACAGTCCGCGGGCTTCCGCGCGGATGAGCAATCAAGCGCTCTCGCTGCTAGTGCAGCGGGAAGCGGGACTTGAGGCCATTCTGCACTACACCTGCCGCGA
>PMXH01000482.1 GCA_003165855.1 Acidobacteriaceae bacterium
GTTCCAGCACGCGCCGCATGATTTCTGTGGCCAGAGACTGCGCCTCTGCCTGCAAGCCGCCGAGAGCGGCGTCGCGATCCTTCTGAATGTCCGCCTTCGCCGCCTGCACCTGCGCCTGAGCTTTAACGCGCGCATCGTTCAGCGCCGCAGATCGCGCATCCAGCGCAGCCTTGCGCCGTGCCTCCTGCGCATGGAACACGGTCGCGCGCGCCTCGCGCAGCCGCAGCTCGTATTCGGAAGTGCGCGCCTCGGCCGCNNCCAAGCAGTAATTCGCCTAGTTGTCGTAGCGTTTGATCCATTGATTGCTGCTATACAGGAAAATGAGGGCTATGAAAACTGTTAAGTCTAACGTCCGAAGGAGTTTATGTCAACGCAAAGGGGGGATTTTCCGGTGATTTTCGGGGCGGCGGAAGATTCTCAAAACGGGCGAAATACGGCCCGTGAAACCCCTACTTTCCGGCCATGCAGAAACTTGCAACTAATCCTTGACTTCCCGGTAAAGAGGATTAGCATTGAACTATCACCTCCGATCCAATTCAGGATCGAATGGGCCGATAGCCAAGGAATGTCACCGCTTCTTGGTTGCCGGCCCATTTAATTTGCGGTGGTTAGTCGTCGGTCGTTAGCAAGGAGCGCGCGATGAAGCAGGAATATGAGGGCCCGGAGCCGGAGCCCGAAGACGCCACAGAACACAGGCCCTCCGGATCAGATGAGAAGTATGTCGATCCAAAACCGCCCGCGAAGGACTTCCACCCCTTAAGAATCAAGGGCGAGCCGCTGTCGGTTACGATCTTACGTGACCGGCGCTAGCTTCTGCTCAAGTCAAACTAGCCTTACGCTTGGGAGCCGCCGACATGAAGAATTGGACTTTAGGCCTGCTTGTATTAGCAGTGGTTTGCGCAGCGTCGGCTAGCACAAAAAGCGCCGGAAACTTGGCTCGATGCGACGGTAAGCCGCTCTTCATCGATTCCATGCAGGAAAACTTCGGCGAGTACATAACAACCGAGATTATGGCTCAGAATCTCACGCTCAGCGTCACGACGGAACCGAGCAAAGCGGTTTGCGTCATGAGGGGTACGGTGGCGCTCGGTGGTTTTCGCAACACTGGCTCCGCCAGCATAAAGATGATCGGGCCAAACGGGGAAGTAATCTGGTCAGCAACTTCAGGGGATAAAGACAGCGTGAAAGACCTTGCGCACAACCTAGTCAAGCAACTAAAGCGAGACCTGCGGAACCCGGCTACGACGAAATAACAGTCTGGGCCAGGCCCGGTCTACGCGCACGCCTAGGCTGGAATAGCATCGAGCCAGCGCTGCGCTGTGTCGGCGCTCTCTAGCTCGCGAAGGATGTCGTCCGCAACTGAAGGGTCTAGCCCGCACTCTTCCAGACAGTTCCTCAAGTCGTCATCGCCGACGCGAAACTTCTTCTCTGGATTTCCGTCCCGTGCGCCGCGGAATACACAGATGCTGTACTGCGGCGTCACTCCGGGTGCCTTCCTGGTAGTGCGCAAGACTTCTAAGCGATCCATCAGAACAATTTACTAAGCTCCAAGGTTGCTGGACCGAAAAATTCCGGGGGGGGGCCAAAGTTGGTCACTACCGCCAGGCTAAATTAGCTTGTCAGTCCCGGGTCTTGACCACCCATTCTCTGGTTTTCCGCACCACCGATTCCGGCGCCTCGACCTCCAACTCCACCGCCCCGTCTTTGTACGCCCGCGAGTAAATCCGCGCCTTGGCTTCGAGCATGGCCAGCGTTTTCCCTTCCTGCTGCGGGACGCGTAGATGTATTCGGCTGACGCGGTCTTCATCGATCATGGCGTCGATGCGCTCCAGCAACTTCTTTAGCCCCGTACCCTCCGTCGCCGACACATACACCGTGTTCGAATCGTCCCGCAGGGCGTCATTCATAAGACCCTGGGCTACTTCCACATCCAGCAGATCGACCTTGTTCATGACCCGCAGGCGTGGCTTCTTTTCGGCTTCCAGTTCTTTTAGAACGATCTCTACCTGCGCGTCCTGCTCGGCCGAAAGGCGGCTGCTGGCGTCGGAGACCTGCAGCACCAGCGAAGCCCGCTGCACTTCCTCGAGCGTGGCGCGAAAGGCCGAAACCAGCGTGTGCGGAAGGTTGCGAATGAATCCGACCGTGTCAGACATCAGAATCTTGCGCTTCGAAGGCAGCACCACCCCGCGAATCGTCGGATCAAGCGTGGCGAACATGCGCGGCGAAGCCAGCACCGCGGCTTGCGTCAGCGCGTTGAACAGTGTCGACTTGCCTGCGTTCGTGTAGCCCACCAGCGCCACGGTCGCCACCGGAGCCGATTCGCGGCGCTGCCGCTGTTGCGCCCGAATGCGGCGCACATTCTCCAGTTGCTGCTCCACGTGGCGGACGCGCCGGGCAATCTTTCGCCGATCGGTCTCAAGCTGCGTTTCGCCGGGGCCGCGGGTGCCGATGCCGCCGCCGAGTTGTGACATCTCCACGCCGCGCCCCGCCAGCCTCGGAAGCATGTATTGCAACTGCGCCAACTCCACTTGTAACTGGCCCTCTCGCGTGCGCGCGTGCCGGGCAAAAATGTCGAGGATGAGCTGAGTGCGGTCGATCACCCGCCGCTTCACGATCTTTTCAATATTGCGCTGCTGCGAAGCGGTGAGATCGTGGTCGAAGAGAAGAAGATCGGCGTTCACCGACGCGGCCGCTCCTGCAATTTCCTCCAGCTTGCCCGCGCCGATCAAAGTGGCGGGGTCGGGCCGGTCGCGGCGTTGCAGGATTTCGCCGACAACTCTCGCGCCTGCACTTCCGGCCAGCGTGCGCAGTTCCGCCAGCGATTCGTCTGCGTCGAATTCTGGAATGCTCGGCTTGTTGCTGGACTTTCCCGAGGCATGGGCCGGAACCCCTGCTTTGCCTTCCGCTGCTGGCGCAGCAGACGCCGCATCCCGGGCCGCCTGCGCCTGTGCGGTCACGGTGCCCTTCGCGCCGCGTCCGCGCGTGCGCACATCAATCCCTACCAGAAACGCGCGTTCCTGCAAATCCTCCGGGCGCGGCGCCTCTGCACCGAGAGGCACACGTCCAGCTACGGACGCACGACTGCGGGTCTTCTTGGGATGAGAACTGCGCAATCCGAAAACGCCTTACCCTTCCGTGCCCGAAGCGCTCGCCGCCGAAGCCGTGGTGGGCGCCGACTGGGCTGACGAAGATGCCGATGACACCGCCGCGGCGCCGGTTCCTGCGGCAGCCTTCGCCTCAGGATGCGCCAAGTGCGCGCCATGCGGCACGGTTCGGCCCATCACAATGGTTGAGATGGCGTGCTTGAAGATCAATTGCTCCTGTCCGTTGGCCTCCAGCACCACGGAATACTTGTCAAAGGAACGGATCCGGCCCGTTAACTTCACCCCGCTCAAAAGATAAATTGTGATGCTCAATCTTTCCTTGCGGGCCGTGTTGAGGAAGGAATCCTGGATGTTCTGCGCCGGCTTGCTGCTTTCCATAGCCGATCTCCTTAAGTTCTTTGAACTGCGAGCAACCAACCTGCACCCTCCGACAAGCGCCTGAGGGCAGGCTGAAAACAACAGCATGTTCCTTGCGGCCTTCCGCCCACGGAACACGGGGGGACAACCTGCCTCCTCGCCGCCATGTTTCCACGGCTGCGCCGCCCAGCAGGTAGCTGCGAGTACGATACGGCGTCCCCCTGCGCTTTTCAACCCGGAAGTTGCAGAAATGTGGCACGGACCGGGCAGAGGCAGTCACCTCGCTTATCGGTTGTGTACAATCCCCCGCATAGGCAATTCCGCCCCCGGCGTAGCCTGCAGCATCTCTTTTCGTTGTGCGTTATGTGTTGTGCGAAGATACCGGTGACATCTTAGGGAGGCATCATGGCAAGCGCTGCTCTCGCAACCTTCTTCGGACCACAAATCAACTTCCCCCCGGACTTCAACACCAACTTCCTGATGCTGGTTCGCTGGATTCACTTCCTGGCCGGCATCACATGGATCGGTCTGCTCTATTTCTTCAACCTGGTAAACGTCCCTCTGATGAAGGAACTCGACGCGACCACAAAAGGAAAGGTCATGCCCGCGCTTATGACGCGGGCATTGTGGTGGTTCCGAATGTCGGCGGCGCTGACGGTGCTGGCTGGAATCGTCTACTGGGAAGCCATTGTAACTGCCGATGTACACAACGGCCAAAGTCTGGGATTGAACCCCTCCCACGGAGCGGTCGTGGGGAGCTTCTTTCTGATCTGGACGATCGTTTGGGGAATACTCTACGCCTGCCTCATCCCCGGCAAAGGCATCTTCGATAAAGGCGCNNTCGATCGGCATCGGAGGCGGCATCGGATGGGTCATGCTGCTGAATGTGTGGGGAGTCATCTGGAGAATCCAGAAGCGCATGATTCAATGGACTCGCGACAACGCCACCAATGGCACGCCTATGCCGGACAAAGCCAAGAGCATGGCACGCCAGGTGTTTCTGGCATCAAGGGCCAATGCGTTCCTGTCGGTCGTGATGCTGTTCTTTATGGGCGCGGCGAGTCACTACCCGATGTTTGGGAAGTGAGGTGCGAAGAAGGTCAAAAAATACGGCCTGTGGCGATTGCCACAGGCCGTTGACCATTGTGAGGTTACAGTCCTAGAACACGATCTTCAGCGCCACCTGAATCTGGCGGGCCGAGGTGGTTCCGTCCGGTTGTGTGTACGTGGCAGTGATAACTCCGAATTGCGGCTGGCCGATCAGATTGCCTATGCCTGCCGCGTCCGTTCCTGGGTTGAGGAAGTGGGGGTGGTTGAGGATGTTATAGCCTTCGAAGCGGAGTTCAGCCTTCACTCGCTCGGTTATGCTCATCCTCTTGGCGAGAGTTACATCCCAATCCCAGAATCCCGGCCCATAGAACTGGTTACGCTCGTTGTTGGAGGCTTGGCCGAACGGTGGATTTGTGAAAGCACACTCGTTGGGGATGTAGGCAAGACCAGAACCCGGCGCGGGAGTAAGCCCGCATCCGGCTCCCGAGCCGAACGGATCGCCAACCTGGTAACCCCAAGCAGAGATGCCCGTCCTCTGCGTGTCTAACGTTCCGCGAACCTGGAAGGGATGCCCGGTCTGAGCGGTGAAGATGCCGTTCAGTTCGAAACCCTCCATAATTCTGCCTACTGCGCCATGGTTCAAGTAACCCTTACCGCGGCCAATCGGCAACTCGTAAATGTAATTGAGCACCAAGACCTGCCGGGTATCGTTATCGGAATTGCCATAATTTTGTGACAGAGCAAGAGAGTTGCGTGGAAACGTGTGTGCTCCGACGGCAGGCGTCAAAGGATCGACCGAGTTATCGAGAGCGTGTGACCAGGTGTAGGCGCCCTGAAACTGCAGACCATGACTCATGCGATGTGTGAACTTGGCCTGCATTCCGTGATAGATGGAGTTGTATTCGTTGATCTGGTAGTCGGGTTGAATTAGCGCGTTGTTGTTAACCGCATCAAATGGCAGTTCGCCGAACTCGAAACCCTCATAGAGCGCCGAACCGCTAACGGTAGTCCCATCGCATTGTCCGTTCGGGTTGCTTGGGGAGATAAGGCCTGGGAACCCTACGTTATTTGGATTGCCAGGAACGCAGAATGCGAGCAATTGCTGGACCAAGGCCGGACTGGGTGGGTTGCCGTCCCGCTGTCCGTAAACGTGAACTCCCATCGCGCCTACGTAGGCAATATCCGCAACGTTGTTTCCCGGCAGTTCCCGTTGTATGTCTAAATTCCAATTGTTGCTGGCGGCGTTAGGAAAGTGGGTGTTAAATACTACGATGCCCGATGTGAGCGATCCGTCCGGTATCGAGGCCGACGGTGTCTGCGGGGGAGGCTGCCCTGGGAACGTACCAGAGCCAAAGGCGTTGCCAATGGTTTCCCCATTCAAAACAAACGGAGGCGAGTCGGCGTTCACAGGGAAATTGGTATATGCCGCCTGAAAGGGCGGATCGGCGCGGGCATTTCCGAACGCATTCCCGAAAGTGCGGTCGTGGAAGATACCGAATCCAGCGCGGATGGCTGTCTTGCCATCCTTCCAAGGGTCCCAACTAAAGCCAATGCGGGGCTCAATGTCTTTATGGTCGGGCTGATAGAGCGAATGGCCCGAACCGGGGCCAACAATGCTGAAGGTCACCGGCTGACCAGCTGCGAATGAGCCCGGATCTTGCAGCAAGTTTGAAAAATTCCCACCGGTTTCGTACGGAACACCATTGAGTTGGTAGCGTAGTCCCACGTTGAGGGTAAAGTTCGGACGAATCTTCCAAGTATCCTGTCCGTACCAGTCGAATTCGTGTTGCTTGAAGAACTTGATATCCGAGGGCTGGCGCACAGCAGTCTTGTTAAAAAACTGAGACTGCGCATCTTCAATCACGTCGCCATAAAGCGCGTCCGCCGCGTCCACCAGAGATCTGTCAGGATTGTTCGCCGGCTCATTGGCAACAATTCCAGGATCGAACTCGAACGCTTGCAGCGGANNCTTGCAGCGGATCCAACGTGAGTTGGCGGCGCGAGGTGAAATTGTCAAAGCCGTCTTCGCCCACATCGCGGAAGTCGAAGCCGAATTTGAAGGTGTGATTTCCATGGACCCAGCTAAGGCTTTCTGTGTAGCTGATGGTCCCGGTGTGACGTGCCTGACTATCCGCTCCAGATAGAGTGCTGGCAAAGCTGCTGAACGGGTCCAGAGCGTAGTCCCAACCGTTGCCGAGCGAATCCACTCCCGCCGGGCCATCTAACTCATTCAAAGTCGGCGTTCCAAGGTAGAAAGTCGCGTAGACGTGGTTCCAGCCGAATTGGAAACTGTTGACAAGATTATTGCTCAGGGTTGACGTCAATTGCGCGGCAACGCCTTCATCAATG
>PMXH01000332.1 GCA_003165855.1 Acidobacteriaceae bacterium
GAGACCAAGGGCAACGAGCTGACGCGGGAGTCATTCCAGTTACTGAAACGGCTACCGTTGAACTTTGTGGGCAATGTTGAAGGCCGCGACCTGTTCAACGGCCACGTTGACGTGATCGTTGCGGACGGGTTCGTCGGCAACGTGGCCCTGAAGATTTCCGAAGGCGTGGCGAACCTGGTGCGCACGGTTCTGAAGGAATCGCTGAAGGCGACAATTACCAGCCAGGTCGGCGCTATGCTTTCGCGCAGCGCATTCTCCGATTTCAAAAAGCGCATCGACCACACGGAATATGGCGGCGCGCCCCTGTTGGGGCTGAAGGGCGTGTGCATCATCACGCACGGTTCGTCGAATGCGAACGCGATCAAGAATGCGGTGCGGGTGGCCGCGGAGTTCGCCGAGCGGCGCATCAACGAGTCGATCGAGCAGGGACTGGCTGCGCTCCGGCCCGCGGTGGCGGAAGCCGCGGCCGCGCCGCTCCGCTAGCTTTCCCGAAAATCATGATGGAATCAAGAGACGTACCCAGCGCCGCCACATCAGAGGTCGACGCAAGAAGGCTCGCCGCAAGAAAGATCGCATTCATTTTCCCCGGCCAGGGTTCGCAGTTCGTAGGCATGGGCAAGGAACTCGCCGGAAAATATTCCATCGCCCGGCAAACGTTTGAAGAAGCTGACGAAGCCCTGGGCTACAAATTGTCGCAAGTGTGTTTTGAAGGTCCGGAGGATCGGTTGCGCCTGACCGAAATCACGCAGCCGGCAATTCTCACGGTGTCGATCGCAGCGCTCAGGATTCTTGAGGGCCGCATCCCCAAGCCGAGCCTTGTGGCAGGCCACAGCCTGGGTGAGTATTCGGCGCATGTGGCTTCAGGGACAATGAGCTTTGCCGATGCCCTGCGTACCGTGCGCAATCGCGGCAAGTACATGCAGGAGGCGGTCCCGGTGGGCGTGGGGACCATGGCGGCGATCCTGGGCATGGAATTGGAGAAAGTTGTTGCGGTTTGCCAGGAGGCGGCGCAAGGCGAAGTCTGCGCCCCCGCGAACATTAATTCGCCCGAGCAGATTGTGATCTCCGGCAACACCGCGGCGGTGGAGCGCGGAGCGAAGCTGGCCGACGAGCGGGGAGCGAAACGCGCGAAGTTGCTGCCGGTGAGCGCACCCTTTCACTGTTCGCTAATGAAGCCTGCACAAGACCGCCTGGAAGCGGATTTGGACGCTCTGAAGACGCAGAAGCCGGTGTATCCCGTGGTCTGCAATGTGGAAGCGTTTTTGGTGGTCGACGAAAGGCGAGCGCTCGAAACGCTGGTCGCCCAGGTCACAGGCTCGGTGAAGTGGGAGCAGAGCATGCGCCTGCTGATTGGGCAGGGGGTGCAGACCTTCGTGGAAATCGGGCCGGGAAAAGTTCTATGCGGACTGATGAAGCAAATTGACCGGTCGAAAACCTGCCTGAATGTCAGCGACGAGGCGTCCCTGAACAAAGCGCTGGAGCACTTTGCGAGCTAAGTTCTAGCGGAACTCCAGATCGCAGGGCGTCGAGCTGATTGTCTTATCCGTTTTGTCTACATACAACTGAGCGTGTTGCGCGCGATCATTCACCACCAGGTCGACCACCACGCCGGTCCCACCGCCAGGACAATTACTGGCGCCGTAGACCTTATAACTCTTGATCACGCCCCACTGGCCGCCCGGTCCCCAATCCTGCCAGAATTCGTTAAAGGGATACTGCGCGTGATTCTGCGGATGCTGCTTCCATCCGGGATCGGCATAGTAGATGCCGTACGCCGTTTCGAAGTCCTGCTTCTGCAACGAAGAAAAGAATTTGCCGGCGATACGCTCTTCTGGCCAGAAGCGGTTCCACCAACCCACGAAAGCCAGGACCAGAACGAGAACGATGATCGAAATAATGCGGGCGCGTTTCTTTCGCTCTTTTTCGGGATGGTACTCTTTGGCGTCCAGTAAGGTCATCGCTCTCTAGAATAACGGACACAGCGGGGAAGTCAAAGGTTCCAACGAAATTTGGTAATTGAGTAATTTTGTAATTTGGTAATTTCCAATCCCGAAGACGGGGGGTCTTAAATTACAAAATTACTCAATTACCAATTTACTCAATTCTTCCTACAGAGTGCGTTTGAACAGGGGAATCGCGATTCCGAGAGTAGCGGCCGCAAATATTGTCAAGAACAGCATGTCGCCTCCAACTGCCGCCAGGGTGGTCTCTTTCAGCAGCAGACACTTAAAGCCATCCACCGCGTAGGTAAAGGGATCGACTCTGGCGATTGCCTTTAACCATGGGGGAAATGCCTGGATAGGATAGATTGCGCCGCTGGGAAAGAACAACAGCGTATTCAGGATGCCGAACATGGCCCGTGGCACCAGTGGGTCATCGATGCGCACCATTAGCAGGAACATCATGGTATTGAAAGCCAGCGAAGTGAGCACGATCATCACCAGCAACCCGAGCATCGTGACCGGATTGAAAATGGTACTCACGCCCGAGATCAGCGCTCCGATCACGCAAATAATCACGCCCGTCATCACAGCCTTGATCGCGCCCGCCAGGTTGAGCCCTAGCACCAGTTCGAGCTTGGTGATCGGCGTTACCAGGTAGCCTTCGTGTACACCGCGCGCCTTGTCGTCGATGTAGAGCATGCCGCCGCCAATCATCACCGAGACAAACATTGCCAGGGTGAGCGAACCCGGAAGCAGATACTTCATGTACTCGATGTAGGGATAAAGTTCGACAATCTCAAGCGCGGTCTGCTGCAGGATGCGCGGTTCGACCGTGGGCTGATTCAGTGAGTTGGTGAGATCGGTGAGCTCCGACTCCACGGCCGAACTCATGAAGTTATCGCTGTTATCCACAACCAGGGCGATCTGCGGATGGTTTTCTTCATAAACACGCCGCGAGAACTGTGGCGGGATGATGACCGCGCCCTCAAGCTTGCCGTTGCGTACGTCATCCACCGCGTGCTTTTCGTTGTCGTAGTAAACCGGCACAAAGGTTCGAATGTTCGCGCGCACGGAATCGAAGGCTTCGCGAATCTTCAGCGCCTGCGTGCCCCCGTCCTGATCGACAATAGCAAGCCGGGCGTCATGGATCTTGCCGCCGAATGCGTTGCCCAGGACGATCAGCTGTACCAGCGGCATGATCATCGACGCCATCATGAGCGCCGGCGAACGAAAGAACTTGCGCATTTCGCGCTCGACAATGGCCATCATTCGGTTCATAACGTCAACCCTCGACCGTTCATGGCTGCAGCCCTGGCCGCTGCGGCATCGTGAAGGCGTATGCCTTCTGCAGTTCGTCGCGCAGCTGCCTTCCGGTGTAGTGCACGAACACATCGTCCAGCGTGGTGTTCTGCACCGAAAGCGACTTCACCGCAACCCCAGCCTGGACGGCCATTTCGACCAGTTCGGTCGTGGTACGAGAGCCACTCCCGGTGAGCACGCGATACATCCCGGCTCCCTCATGTTGCACGGACGTGACTTCGTCGAGCGTGTGCAGACGCTGCTCCCAATCTTCCGGAGGATTCTCGAACTGCGCTTCGATTACGTTCGATCCCGGCACACTCGCCTTCAACGCCATCGGTGTATCCAGCGCGACGAGCTTGCCGTGATCCACGATGGCGATGCGCTCGCAAAGCCGGTCGGCTTCGTCCATGTAATGCGTGGTGATCAGGATCGTGAGTTTCCGCTGGCTCATAATGTTGCCCAGCATCTCCCATACCGCGACGCGGGAAACCGGGTCCAACCCGGTGGTGGGCTCGTCGAGAAAAAAGATTTTCGGATGATGCACCAGCCCACGCGCAATCTCCAGCCGCCGCCGCATGCCACCGGAGAGCGTCTTGGTCTGCGCGTCGCGCCACTTGGTTAAATCCACAAGGCCCAGCAACTCGTCGATCGAACGCTTCCTTTCTTTCGCCGGCACGTCGTAGAGCTTGGCGTAGATGTTCAGATTTTCTTCCACCGTAAGATCGAGATCGCTGGTCAGCGCCTGCGGGATCACGCCGATGGTTCGCCGCACCGCATTCGGATCCTTGGCAACATCGTGGCCGGCAATGCGCGCCAATCCTGAAGTGATCGGAATCAGCGTGGTCATCATGCGGATCAGAGTCGACTTCCCCGCTCCATTCGGCCCGAGCAGGCCGAAGATCTCGCCTTCCTGCACGTTGAATGAGACATCGTCAACGGCGGTAAAGTCACCGTACTTCTTGACGATGTGCTCAACTTCGATGGCGTACGGAACTTCCGAGCCAGGCGCGGGAGCACCGCTATTCGCTTTGACGTTCAGGTCGGCCATTACTGCTGCCCCGCTGCCGCCGCGCTCTGCGGGCTGCTCTCGCCCTTCAATTGCTCAGGCGAAACCAGAACCTCGGCCGTCATCCCCGGCACAAAAGCGCCCTTAGGATTATCCAACCGGACTTTCATAACAATCGTTTTGATGTCCCGTTTGCGCCGGCTCACATCGCGCTGGGTGGCGAAGTCGCCTTCCACGCCTTTAAAAAAGACCTTGCCGCTGGTGATTGAGCCCCCGGGAAACCGAACGCGCAGCACATCGCCGTAGCCGATGTGGTCCGCGTAGGTTTCCGGGATCGCTGCCCGTGCCCACGTGTCACTCAGATCGACAATGGTCACAATCGGCGCGCCGATGTTGACCACTTCTCCCTGCCTTGCCGCGCGAACCGAAACCGTGCCGCTCACGGGCGCATAGACATTGGTGTAGCCCAACCGCACGGCAGCTTGATTTTTCTGAGCGACGGCATTCTTGAGATCAGCCTCAGTCGATTGAACAGTACTTTTCGCTGCATTGGCTTGCTGCGTGCGCGCAATAGCCGAGTTCAGGTCCGCTTCCGCCGCCTTCACTAATTCCTGTTGCGCCTGCGCGGTCGCCTGAGCGGCCTGCAAGTTGGTCTCAGCCTGAACGCGATCCTGATCTGACTGGACACCAGCCTTGGCCAATTCGATCATGCGCCGGCTGTCGCTCTCCGTGCGATCGAGCGTAGCCTTCGCCTGTAGGAGTTGCGCCTTGGCGGAAGATAGCTTGGCTTGCGCGTTGGCTACGTCGCTCGATGTCGAACCTGCCGTTGATCGCTCAGTGTGCTCCATCTCGGATACCTTGTGCTGCACGCTGGCAATGTTCGCCGCTGCCGCTGCTTCCTGCGTCTGCAACTCAGAGGGATCGAGCACGGCAATCAGGTCTCCCACCTTCACCGGCGTGCCTTCATCCACCAGCAGCTTCTGGATGCGGCCTTCCACCTGCGCGCTGACAATCACCTGATTCGAGTCGACGGTGCCGATCAGCACCAGATCTTTCGAATGGTCGGTGGAGAATCCGTAGTAAATTGCGGCCATCACGAAAATGACGCCGATAAGAATGAAGAACTTGTTGCGAGCACTCATTTGCGTACTCCTGTTTTGCGAACTGCTGGCACCGTGGCGCGGGCCTGAAACAGCGCCGCCGAAATGAAATCCAGAACCGCAGCCCGCCGCTGGGCGATGCGATGCGGTGTTAGCGGATTGAAATGAACGATCCGCTGCATCACCGGGGCGCTGCTGAAGTAGAAAACGATCATGGAGATCATCGAAGGAACGAAGTGTGCCGGATCCACTTTGCGGAATTCGCCCTCCGCGATTCCTTTATGCAGTAGCTCTCCGACCCGCCGGTAAATCGGCTGAAAATAAGTCTTCACCAGCCGGTCAATGTGTACCGAGTTGCCTTCGCGGGCTCGCATCATCTCGCGCTGCATCAGCTTGGGATAGATCTGGTTCGAAGCAATAAAATCGAAATACGCGCCCACGTACGCCATAATCTTCTCCCGGGGCGGCAGGTCGCTGTCGAGCACCTGAAAAACTCTAGACTTCATCCCCAAGAACGCGTGATCGAGCACTGCGCTGTAGAGTTCTTCCTTGTCTTTAAAGTAATAATAGAGCAGAGCCTTGTTGACTCGCGCCTCGCGCGCGATCGCATCCGTGCGGGCTCCAGCAATGCCAAGCTCGGCAAACTCTTTAGCAGCCGCTTGTAGAATGGCTGCGCGGCTCTCCTCTGGCTGCCCGCGCGAACCCATGCGGGGAGGCTGATGCCGAGCACGAAAGAGTTGAGCCATGGACTTAAGTAACCAGTTAGTTAGATAGAGTACACCTCGGCAGGTTGGGATTGCAACTAGCGGAGTTGTAAAGAAGGTGCGTCGCGGACTACCGGGCGCCGCCCGCGATCGACGGCACCAGCAGCACCTCATCCCCGTCTTGAAACGCATATCCCGGCCCGCCCAGGAAGCGGATGTCTTCTTCATTCACGTAAATGTTGAGGAAGCGGCGCACTTGTCCGACCTCGTCGCGCAGGTGGGGCTTCAGGTCCGGAAACTTCTCATCGAGGATGGAGAACAGTTCTCCTAGGTTCGTGGCTGCACAGGCAACCGAGCTTACGCCGGCAGTGTGCCGCCGCAGTGCGGTCGGAATTTGGACGGTGATCGCCATCGAGGCTACGCTCAGCGGCTAAGCCGCCTTCATTCTTATCTCTCGCGGCGCGGCTGAAGCCGCACCCTTTCAAAACAACCGCCGGTTTTAAGCTCCCACCGTAGCCGCCGCTTCTTTCGCCACCTCGACGGTATCCAGGGTCTCGTTCAGATACTTTTCGAATTCGGCCAGCTTGGGTGCGATCGGCCGCTCCGTCTCATAGACTCCCGCGAGCACATCGGTTGTCTTCAAGCCGTTTCCGGTGATGCACAGCACGGTCGTTTCTTCAGGCAGGATGCGGTCCTGGCGATAGAGTTTGCCCGCGCAGCCCACGGTCACTCCGCCAGCAGTCTCGGTGAAGATGCCTTCGGTCTCGGCCAGCAGCCGGATCGAATCGATCACCTCCGGATCGCTCACGTCCTCGCTCCATCCGCCGCTGTGCTTGATGGTCCTAATGGCATAGTGTCCGTCGGCGGGATTGCCGATGGCGAGCGAACGCGCGATCGTCGACGGCTTCTGTGGCTCGATTTCCGCGCTGCCAGTCTTCACCGCAGTCGAGATCGGAGAGCATCCCGTAGCCTGCGCGCCGAAGAACTTCACCGGCTTCTCCTCCACCAATCCGAGCTTGATCAATTCATCGAACGCTTTCTTGATCTTTACAATCAACGACCCGCCCGCCATTGGACAAACCACGTTGTCCGGCAAGCGCCAGCCCAGTTGTTCGGCGATTTCGAAGCCTACCGTTTTCGATCCTTCGGCGTAGTAAGGACGCAGGTTCACGTTGACGAAGCCCCAGTTCCGCTCTTCGGCAATCTGCGAGCACAGGCGGTTCACCTGGTCGTAGTTGCCGGCGATGCGCACCACGTTCGCGCCGAATACTTGTGTGCCGAGAATCTTTGCTGGCTCAAGATCGGATGGAATGAAGATCCAGGCTTTCAGACCCAGTCGCGCGGCGTGCGCCGCCACGGCATTGGCCAGGTTTCCGGTGGAAGAACACGCGACTGTATCGAACCCGAATGCCTGCGCCTGTGCCAGAGCCACGGCCACTACGCGGTCCTTGAAGCTCAGCGTGGGCAGACAGACGGCATCATTCTTGAGATAAAGATTCTGCGCCGCGGTCGTTGCGTCGTTCTTATTGCCGGCCAGCCGCGCCGCCAGACGCGGCGCCTGGAGGAGCGGCGTGAACCCAACCGGCAGCCGGGACTCAAAGCCCGCGGGCAGCGGCAGCAATTCGGCATAGCGCCACATGTTCGGCGGCCGCTGCGCGATGCGCTCGCGGATGAACTTTGCTTTGTCGCTCGCGCCCTGGGCAAGCGATGCCCGGACGAAATCATAGTCGTAAGTAATTTCGAGAGGAGAGAAACACTCGTCGCAGATCGAGCGGGGCTGGTTTCCCCAGCTTCGTCCGCATTCCCGGCAGCGTAGTTCGTAGTGAGCCATATTGCTACTCGCTTTCTTATTTCTCTAAAGCAGCGAATAGCTGGGGACGAGCCGGGAAAAAGCGCCCTAAAAAACAAAGGCTTCTTTTTCCAGGAAATAGGGAAAAGAGGTCGGAATGCAATAGAAATGAAGCTCGCATCCGAATCTCATGTTCCCCGTTTCCGGGC
>PMXH01000376.1 GCA_003165855.1 Acidobacteriaceae bacterium
GCGACACCTGGGTTCACCTGCGCCTCTGCATGTTATGCGGGAATGTGGGTTGCTGCGATTCGTCGAAGAACAAACACGCGACCAAACATTTTCATCACACTACGCATCCCTTGATCCGGTCGATCGAGCCCGGAGAGAATTGGATCTGGTGTTACGTGGATGAAATGATCGCTGGTGAGGTGGACGCTTAGCTCGGTGGCGGACGAGGTCATGAAGCGCCGGCAAGACTCCTAAACGCGGGGGACGCTGAGGTTCACAAGGGAAAGCGAAAAACAGGCGGGGAAAAAATTGAAAGGGCCGTGACATTGGTTATGCTCTAGCCGCCGCCTCCTGCGAGGGAGCCAACAGCGTGGATGCATGTACCGTCACAGCCCCTTGATGCGATCACTGCTTTCGCAGTCCCAAACCCCAACTGCCCCTCGCAGAGCCGTCGGTTTTTTCAGGTCTGGCTGTCCTGCAGGTTGCCCCGCCTGACTGATCACCCAGTCTACTTCGGGTCAGCAAGTTTTATTTCGCTGTCCCTTTCAACCGTCGACGGGAGTAACCTTAGCAGAGCATTCATAAATGTCAACGCAAACTAATGGTGCAATGCATCGCATTCGTCCTGTGAATAACGAAAAATGCAAGCCATTGCAGCGCCGTGGTTTATGTATAGGTGTTCCCAATTTGGGACTCCTTTTACACAAAAACTTTCACAACAGTCAGGACACGGAAAAATCCTCACCCCGAACCAAATATTCGTCTTGACGCAGAAAGGTTCTCGGCGCATCTTGCTATTAGCGGAAAAGAAGTGATGTCAGAACTTGTGGCCTATGTGGACGGTGGTTCCCTGGGCAATCCAGGGCCATCGGGTATTGGGGTGGTGATCGACGGCTGCGAGAGCGGCCCCATCCGCATCGCTAAATGGATCGGCCACCAGGATAACAACGTCGCCGAGTATGTGGCGCTGATGGAGGCCCTGCAGTGCGCGCTCTCATTGAAGGCCAAGGCGCTGCATGTTTACTCCGATTCCGAGGTCGTGGTCCGGCAGATGAGCGGCCAGTACACCTGCCGCAGTTCGCGCCTGTACTCTCTGCACTGGACTTGCCGCAAGCTGGCTCGCGCCCTGAAGTTCTCCATCTCCCACGTGCCGCGCGAGAGTAATGCCGAGGCGAACAGCTTGGCCCACACGGCCGTGCGGGAGCGGCCGGTAGCGGGCAATTAGCAGCTAGCAATTAGCCATTAGCCATCGAGACTTCGGTGTGTTTCCAACTCGGGAGCTAATTGCTAATGGCCAACTGCGAATTGCNNCGCCCGCGGCGGGGGAAGACATCGCAGGCGCCAGCGCCAGCCGGTCCGGGACCGCGAGCGTCTCGGCGGGAATTGCCGCCGCCAACGCGCTTGTGGCGAAGTCCCCGGAGCCGGGGCCGCGCTTTCCGGGAGAAGACGGCGGACGATCTTTGGCCGAAATGGCCTACACCGATCTCGACGCCGCCCTGCAACTGCTGGCGGAACGCGCCCAGTACATTACCGGAGCCAGTGGGGCCGCGATCGCGCTGCGACGCGGCGAACACAACGACATGCTTTGCCGGGCCAGCGCCGGCTCGAACGCTCCCGAACTGGGTGCACTGCTTTCCATGGAATACGGACTTTCGGGGGAAAGCGTGCGCACTCGCCAGGTTCTGCGCTGCGACGACGCCGAACGCGATGCCCGCGTGAACCGCGAAGTCTGCCACGATTTGGGCATTGCTTCGGTGGTGGTGATGCCCATCGTGAGCGAGGAGCAGGTGCTCGGCGTCTTCGAACTTCTTTCCGGCAAGCCTCGCGCTTTCGATGAGCGGGCGCTTTCCGCCCTCCAGCGACTGGGCGAAATGGTGGAAACCGCGGTGAAGCATGCCGCGGCGGCGCAGGTTGTGCCGGAAGCCCCGGCTATGCCTCCAGCCCAGGAGTTGGAGTTGGCGGAGATTGAACCGCCGGCGGAAGCGATCGTGCCCGAAGCCCCAAAGGAGGCCCCAAAGACTGAATCTCCTGCCCAGGCGGTGGATTCAGCTTCTGCCCCGGCCGCGCCGCNNCAGGCTTGTGGCTTCCCCGTATCACAGGGACGCACTTACTGCGTGGAATGCGAAGAGAAGCAATGGCGCGACCAGCGCGTCTCGCCGCCCGCTGCCGTCGCCGTGAGCCCAGCGCGGCAACCAGAGACGAAACACGAAGTGCCGCTGGAACCGCCCGTAGTTCACGCCACTCCGGATTCCGGCCTCCGGCTTCCGGTTTCCAGCGCCTCGGGATCGGATGCACCGGCGATTCCGTCGGTGAACAATTCCTCTTCAGCTCAGAGCTCTTCGTCTCAAGCTACGGACGAAACCTCAATCCAGACTGCTGCTCAGACTCCGCCCGTGGCTTCGGTGCCGACTACCGAAGCAGTCGCCGCCGAACTCTCAATTCCCGCTCCTGCGGAGGTTCCGGAGACTGTTCCGGAGATTGTCGTGGAGAGTGCGCCCGGCTTCGACAACTCCGCTCCGTTCTTAAGCTCGGCCATTCCGTCTGAATCGTGGTTCGCGGCCAACAAGTACATCCTGGGAGCATTGCTGGTGGTTGCCATCGTCATCGGCGCCATCGCCTGGCTGCACTGACAGCGATTGTCATCCCGAGCAAGCGCTCTT
>PMXH01000350.1 GCA_003165855.1 Acidobacteriaceae bacterium
GGCGATCGACGCCGACACCTCTGGCGGCGCGCTCTACTTCGGCAATGGTACGGGCACGTTGTCCAATCAATTAACGCTGGAAGCCACCAGCGGCGGCACGCTGGAACTCAACGGCTCCAGTTGGAACAACGCGGGGGGCACGATCACGGCCGGGACGAACTCCGCCGTCGAGTTAACCGGCAACGTCACCATCACCGGTGGCACGCTGAGTACGTCGGGGACGGGGTCGCAGATTTATGTCTTCGGCAGCAATACGGCCAACCTCACCGGCCTGACGAACTCTGGCACGCTGAACGTGCAGAATAACGGCCAGATCGATTCCTCGGGAACGATTACCAATAACGGCACCATCACGCTGCAAGCTGCCGGCAACCAGACGTACTTCTACTCCCCGGTCGCGACCACCTTGACGGGCACGGGAACGTTAGTGATGGGCACCGCCAACGGCCAGTACAGCGGCAATGTTGACGTTTCCACCGGGCTTACCAACGACGAAACCATCACCGGCGCGGGAACCCTGGGTAGCGGCACCTTCGTCAACAACGGCACGGTCAACGCCAATGTCAGTGGCCAGACTCTGCTCATGCAATCGTTTTCGGCTGCCACGAATACCAAGACGCTGGAAGCTTCCGGCGGCGGCACGATGTTGTTCAACGGCTCCAGCTGGACCAATACGGGCGGAACGATTGAAGCCCTTACCGGCTCCGCAGTGAATCTGCAAAGCAGCGTTTCCATCACGGGCGGCACGCTGACGAGCTCGGGCACGGGCGCGATTAATGTGCTCGCCGGCAACTTTGCCTATCTCACGAGCCTGACCAACAGCGGGACGCTGAACGTGCAAAACGACGCCCAGCTGAATTTCACTGGCCCCATGACGAATTCTGGCACCATTAACATCCAGGGCGCCGGCAACCAAACCTACCTGATCATCAACGGTTCGGTCACGCTTAGCGGCGCAGGGACGATTAACCTGACCAGCACGAACGGGCAGTACAGCAATGACATCTACGGCGCAGGCTCGGCTCCGATCCTGATTAGCCATAACACGATTGAGGGGGCGGGAAATCTCGGCTCCGGCAATATGGGATTCACCAACGACGGCACGGTGGACGCTAACGTTGCCGGGCAAACGCTGGCCATCAACGTGGACAGCACGGGCTTCACCAACTGGAACGGCACCACCCACACGCTGACCGGCGGCAGCTACATTGCGAACGGCGGAACCCTGACCTTCGCTTCGGGCGGCACCACCGGCATCACCACCCTGGCGGCGAGCGCGACCGAAGAAAATGGCGGGCAGATCCTCGACACCAGCAACAGCAATGCCAACGCTCTAGCGGGCCTGACCAGCATTACCTCCACGGGCGCGCTCACCATCGGCGGCGTGGCCTTCACCGATGCGGGCAGCTTCAGCAACGCCGGTTCGCTTACCATTCTCTCGGGCGAGAATTTCAAGGTAGGTACGCTGAGTCAGATCAGCGGCGGCACGCTGACTGCCGGAACCTACGTGCTGGATGCGAATCTTAACCTGACCGGCGCAACCCAGAACATCACCACCAATGCGGCTACCGTAACCCTGGCGGGCGGCACCATCGAGAACGCAAATAGCACCAACGCCCTCGCCAACCTGGCCACCAACAGTGGCAAACTCACCCTGGCTAACAACGCTACCTTCACCACCGTGGGCAACTTCAGTAACACCGGCACGTTGACCATCAACGGTGGCAGTTCCTTTACCCTGGGCGGAACCGGCACGCTGGCTCAGATCAGCGGCACAACTCTTTCCGGTGGCACCTTCGTCCTGGGCGGCAATCTGAATGTGGGCAGCGGCATTAACATCACCACCAACTCTTCCACGCTCACACTCGATGGTGGCACCATCGAGTCTGGCTCAACCAACGCGCTGCTCAACCTGGCGTCTAACACCAAGAGCCTCACCCTGGCCGGCAATACCAACTTCACCACCACCGGAAACTTCACCAACAGCGGAACGCTCACCGTTAACAGCGGCAGCACTTTCACCGTGCTCTCGGGCAAGTCGCTGACCAACTACCACAACACCGGGGCTGAGGCCAACACGCTGGTCGGCGGCATCTACGTCGTTGGTGGAACGCTGGCGTTTAACGCGGGCACCAGCGGCGCGATCAAGACCGACGATGCGAACATCACGCTGGAAGGCGGCGGCTTGATCGAGAACACCTCTGCCGGCGCGTCCAGCAACAACGCTCTCGTCAATCTGGCCAGCATCAGCAGCACCGGTTCGTTCACCTTGGCGGAGAATGCCAACTTCACCGCTGTGGGTAACTTCACCAACAACAACAAGCTGACCGTCGACAGCGGCAGCACCTTTACTCTCACGGGATCGAACCTGCTCACCAACCTGGCCAGCGGAACTCTGACCGGTGGCACTTACACCGTGGGCGGCACTCTGCAACTCACCAGCGCCAACGGCGGCATCACCACCAATGCGGCCAACCTGACCTTGACCGGAACCACGGCCAAGATTCTGGACGGCACCACCAACGCACTGGCTGGCTTCAACAACAACACCGGTACATTCGCTCTTTCCAGCGGCGCTACGTTGACCACCGCCTCCAGCAACTTCACGAACTCAGGCACCGTGACCATCGCCAAGGGCACCACCCTGACGGTCCCCGGCGCCGCCCACAGTTACAGCCAGACGGCTGGCACCACTACGGTCGATGGCACCCTGGCGAGTATCTCTGGCGGCGCCTCCATCACCGGCGGTACGATTCTGGGCGCGGGTACGATCAAGGGCAGCCTCACCGCTGGCAACGCCACCGGTAACGCGGTCACCATCAACGTGGGCGACACCGGAAAAGCTGGCCTGCTCTCGATTACCAGCAAGTACACCCAACTGGCCACCGGCAACATCACGGGATTCATCAACGGAACCACNNGGGACGATTAACTTCACCGTATCCGCAGCCTTCCAGGCCAGCCTCACGTTGGGTGAGACCTTTACCGTGCTGACCGCCAGCAGCGTGACCGGCACGTTCTCCGACAGCACCATCGCCATCAACACCAGCTTTCACTTCAACGTCACCTACACCGCAACGGGAGTGGTGCTGACCGTCGCTTCCGGTCCGGTAGCGCCGAGCAGCCCGATCGCGCCCGCAGCTCAGATCGCAGCCGCGAAGCCGGCAACAGGAACGAGCAAGTCTCCAGTCCTCACCAGCGGCCTGCGGCAGCGCGTGATTGGAACTAGTAGAGTTGCTAAGCCCATCCTGGTCGCGGGATTTGGAGAGTCCAGTGCACGCTCCAATTTGATTCTGGCGAGGACTCCAGAGTTCAACAACCTGCGTAGCTGGGAACACGTGCCCGTGGCTCCGACTATCGCCAGACCCAGCGCAGTGAATTCGCCTTCGCTGCACAACAACGTGGCGACTCCGAAAGTAGGGGTGGCAGAGAGCCACACCATCGGCGCCCCATCAACCCTCGCCGGTTGGATGCACAATTCCACCAATCAGCGGGTACCGGTCAAGATCATGCTCCCATCCCTCCCCCGGATGACGCGATGATTCGATCGGGGCGAGAAGCGACTATATCGAGAGTGAGGGGATCATTTTGAAGAAGCAGATCGTGTGGGTNNGGACCGGAGATTACCACGCCCTACTCGGCCGTCCTGCTCGACAATAATCAGCTTTACTATGGCAAGTTGGTGAATGCTGGTTCGAATTTTCCCGAACTGACCGATGTGTACTACATCCAAAGCCAGGTCAACCAGGAAACCAAGGCAGTGACCAGCGTGCTGGTACGTCGAGGCAATGAAGTGCACGGTCCCGACCGCATGTTTCTCAATGAGCATCACATCGTCTTGATCGAGCCCGTGGGAACAAATTCCAAGGTGGCGCAATTGATCGAGGCCGACAAGCAAGCGAAACACTAGTTCTTCCCCCAAAGTGTCCCACAAGGCACCGGTTCAAGGGTGGGGGCCCTTAGCCGGTGCCCGTTTTATCTCGGGGACCCGCACCGCGAGACCTGGCACCTGACCCGAAGACCTGACCACAAGTCCCGCGCATAGCGCCGCGTCTCCTGCCTAATTCTGGGTTAGAATCGAGACGCTGAAATTCAAGTCTCCCGGCCTTATTCTGAGAAAAAGATGATTCGATCCCGTCGGCGCATTTCCTTCCTGGGTAACTTCCTCCTGCTACTGCCGCTGGCGGCTGTGCTCGGGCTTCTGCCGGCTTGCCGGAGTACAGCGCGGGCCCGGGAACACGTCGAAAAAGGAAATCAATACCTTGCGCAGAGGCAGTTCTCCTCAGCGGAGAACGAATACCAGCACGCGATTCAGATCAATCCTGATTTCGCCGACGCTTACTACCGCCTGGGGCTTCTCCAGATCCAGCAGGAGTATCCCACGGCCGCCAGACAATCTCTCGCGCATGCTGTAGATCTCGATCCCAAGAATCTGGATGCTCGTCTGCGCCTCGGCGACTTGCTCATCTCGTCCACTCAATATGCCGAAGCCCGCCAGCAGGCCGAGGCGGTCCTTCAGCAGGACGGAAAAAATGCCGGCGCTCACCGCCTGCTGGGTCAAATTGCGCTTCACCAGATGCAATACGTCGCCGCAGAAAATGAACTGAAGCAAGCCCTTGCTCTCGATCCGCACGAACCGCAAACCTATGAAGTCCTGGGCCTCGCCCAGTTGCTCGATGCCGAGTACGGCGCGGCAGAAAAGAGTTTTCAGACCGCGGTCGATATCAAACCGGACGACTCTCAGACCTACATCAACCTGGCAAACTTTTATAAGGGACAGAACGCTCCCGATCGCTCCGAACAGGTCTTGCGGCAGGGAATTGTACGAGATCCGAAAGCGGTCGAATTGCCTGTCGCCCTCGCTGGCCTTTATGTGGAACACGGCCGCGGGCCCGATGCGAAACACCTGCTGGATCAGGTGGAAGCCGATGAGAACAACTATCCTGACGGCCGCCGCGCTGTCGCCGCCTTCTACTTGGAGAACGGCGACGCTGCTTCCGCACTCGACCGCTTCCGTGCTCTCGTCGACAAGAACCAGAACGATCAGGCTGCCGCCCGCAAAGTTGCCGAATGCTACCTCCAGTTAGGCCGCTGGCAGGATGCTGACCAGTGGCTCGATCAGCAAGATAAGGATCGGAAAGATGCCGGTTTCCGCCTACTTCGGGCGCGAAGTTACCTGGGAGCGTTTCGCCTTCGCGAAGCCGAGGCCGAACTGCACAGCCTGGTCAAAGATTCCCCGGACTTGCCCGCCGTGTATTTCTACCTGTCGCAAGTTGATTCGGCTCAGGAAGAACCCGTGCAGGCGCAACAGGCGCTCACCGATGCCCTGCGCGTACAGTCGGGATATTTGCCCGCCCTTTTAGGTCTGGGAAACATTAGCTTGCAGCAAAACAACGCGAACGTTGCTCTGGCCTATGCCAGCCAGGTGATCGCCACAAGTTTCTGGGTTGCCGATGCTCACATTCTCGCCGGAAGCTCTTATTTGCTGCAAGGCGATCTGAATCAGGCGCAGAGAGCCTTCGAACTGGCCGCCGGATTGAACCCCCGCAGCCCTGCCGCGGAGGAGCGCTTGGGCCATGTGCTTGCCATGCGGGGCAACTACGCGGATGCGGAGAAGGCCTATGAAAGCTCGCTGGCGATTGCGCCGGATTATTCTCCGGCGCTGAGTGGCCTGGCCGAAATTCTTTCCAAAGAAGGGAAGGCAAAGCAGGCGACCGCGCGCATTGATCGCCAGATCACCACCCAGCCCAAGTCCTTCCAGTTGTACGTCGCCAAAGCGGAATTCTGCATCGCACAGAAGGATTGGGACTGCGCCGAGCATAGCTATCAGCAAACCTTGGCACTGAATTCCTATTACATCAACGGCTATCTCGCTCTGGCTCACATCTACGCCGCCACCAACCGCCCCCAGAGCATGATCCAGGAGTATGAAGCCGCGCGCGCCAGATTTCCGGAATATCTTCCCACCTACATTCTGCTTGCCCAGGTCTACGAATATGTCGGTGACATTGACCGCGCCCGGCAAACCTATCAGGATGCCCTCAAGGTCGATCCCAATTCCTATCAGTTGATGAGCAATCTTGCCCGCCTCTATGCCGACCACGGCGGATCGCTCACCGACGCCCTCGAACTCGCACAGAAAGCCAAAGCCGCGCAACCGGACGACCCTTCCGTCAACGATACTCTGGGCTGGATTTACTATAAGCAGGGGTTATACCGATCCGCAGTGCCAGTTCTCGAATCCGCAGTCGCAAAAAATCCGCAGGTCGCGAAATTTCAATTCCATCTCGGAATGGCTTATCTGGCGGCCGGACAGCCTGCGCAAGCTCATGCCAGCTTGCAGTCGGCTCTGCAATCGGGCCTTAGCCCGGAAGATGCTCGCTCGGCGCAAGATGCTCTGCAGAAGACCGGTTCTTAATCCATTCAGGGCCGTCGACAGTTCTACGTTACAATCAAGATAACGGCACTCTTAACTCAATCCGACAACCTGAAGGAGCACACGCCAATGTATCCGGAAATTATGGTCATCCCCATGCGCGAAGAGTTGACCCGCTTGGGCATCGAGGAACTACGCACGCCCGAGGCGGTCGACCGCGCCTTGAACGCGCAGCCGGGTACGGCTCTGGTGATCGTGAACTCCATTTGCGGTTGCGCCGCCGGCCGCATGCGTCCCGCCGTTCGCATGGCTCTGGAGAAGGCCACGCATCCCGACAAAGCATTCACCGTGTTCGCCGGGCAAGATAACGAAGCCACCGAACGCGCCCGCGGCTATTTCACCGGACAACCGCCGTCTTCGCCTTCCATCGCCATTCTCCGCGATGGCCAGCTCGTCTACATGATGCCCCGGCGCGACATCGAATCCCGCGAAGCCCCCGCCATCGCCGCCGACCTGAAAGCGGCGTTAGACAAATTCTGCGCCAGGCCGCTGGCGGCGCAATAGCCTTTGTAGAGACGTAGCCTGCTACGTCTCTCATTCCCGCGCGATGCTGCGGCGGACCTATTTCTTCGCCGCCGGGCTCACGATGAACGACTTCACCACGATCCCATTCGGCTGCAGCCCCACCGGAATCATGGTCAGAAGCGAATACTCCGTCGGCTCCAGCTTGCGCGGCGTCCGCTTCTGGATCACCGTTACATCGCCCGCTTGCGTATCCAGCACCAGAAGATACCTCTGATCCTGCGAAAGCGCCAGGCCATCCGGACGGCTTCCCACCGCCATGGTTGCGATCCGCTTTCCCACGTCAATGTCGTAGACGGCAACGCTATCGGATCCGAAGTTGCTGACATATAGCCGTGAGTTATCGCGCGTGATCACCCCGCGAGTGGGATGTTGTCCCACCAGCGCGCTGCTGCCCACCTCGTCATTCCCCGTCTCGATGATCGAAATGCTGTCGGACTCGAAGTCGCACACCATCAACTCGCCGCCATCCGGTTTCAACGCAAGACTCACCGGCGTTCGCCCGACATCGAGCAACGCCAGCACCCGGTCGCTCGTCACGCCGCCCTTCTTGCCGCTCTCCAACGCAATCGACGCCACTTGCGACGAGCCCGAACACGCAACAAACGCCTTGCTGGAATCGGGCAGGACCACGATATCCTCCGGCTGCTGGCACACCGGTAACGTCGCCCGCACGCGCAGCAGCTTCGCATCAATCACCGAAACTGTGTTGTCGCCCCGGTTCGACACCACCACGGTCTCGCCATCCGGCGAAACCCGCGCCAATCCCGGCGCCGCGCCCACACGCACATTGCCCAATACCACCCGCTTCTCCAGATCGATCACCGATACATTGGCCGACCCTGAGTTCGCCACATAAGCCCGCTTGCCATCTTCCGAAACGTCGATGAAATACGGCCGGCCGTGAACTCCGACTGTGGCCACCACCGCGTTCTTCTCCGCATCAATCACGCTCACGTTGTTCGACCCGGTATTCACCACGTAAATCTCATTCTCCTTGCTGTTAGCCGCAACCCCGGTCGGCCCCAGGCCCACGGCAATGGTCTTTGCCAGTTCAAACGTCCGCAGATCAATCACGCTGACCGTGTTGCTCTTGCCATTGGTCACGTAGGCATACTCGCGATACGCCGGCCCATAGTCGGGCAGCGCCTGCTCGCGGAAGTACCACCAGCCGAGGCCGCCCAGGAGCGGAATCAGAACAATGATGATAAGGAGTTTTCGCAAGATGAAGATGAAGCTTGCTTCACTGAAAAACCTAAGATTACCAGAGAGCAATCTCTACCAAGCCGTAGCCTAACGGGGCAGCGCTTCTACCACGTTTTTCTGGATAGTTTCTTGAGACGCCGACCGTTCCTTCAATTCGCTGGTCAACGATGCGGCCTTCTCGTCGGATACTCGAATCTCTCCATCCAGCACCGCCATCAACTTGCCCGAGCCCGTCCCCTCGAATTGCGCACGCTGCAGCATGGCATACCCCTGTGCTGCCGGTGGGAGCGTCGTTTTGAAGTCCCCGCCCTGGCGCACGATGGAAAGAAGCGCCTCCGCAATTTTGTCGCGCAAAACTTCTCCCAGCGAACCCGAGCGCAACAACTCGCCGACCATTCCCTCCGCATCGATGCGCCCCATCTCCGGCACCAGTCGCAACTTGCCGTCTTCGCTCACCGCCGGCGTCAACTTCACTTCGATCGTGGCGTTACCTTCCGCCATCTCGCTGCCCGGTCCCTTGCCAAAGCACGCCCAGCGCTCGAAGTGCAATTGCACAACCACCAAGCTTGCTGGCGCTGCCGGAGTGAGGGCCGCGTTCCGAATCGCAATCTGCTCTCCGCAACGGTCCGCTTTGTTGAGGCCGCCGCGCAGGACTTGGGTAATTTCGTGCTGCAGATCCGACATATCCGCCGTCAGTTCCAGTTTGAATGTGTTCTGCCCGCCTTCCGCTACGCCTTTGGAAACTACTCCAGACGTAACGATCTCGATCGGCTGGTTCGCGAACCGGATCGAGTTCTTCACCGGCGGAAGGTTGAACGCGAAGTCTTGCCGGTGGTTGGCAGCCCCAATGCTCATCTCCTCGCCCAGATCGAGTTGCTCGTGCTGAAAACTTGTGAGCGCATGTTCCAGGCTCTGCGCCGAACTCGCCACCTGCGGACCAACCACCTTCCCTTCAACTACCGGATCCAGCGCCTTGGCCTGCTGCGCCAGATCGGAATCTTCCTTGACCAGCCTCTTGCTGATTTCCTTCAGCCCGGATTTCTGCGCATCCGAGAATCCGTCCATAAATTTCTTGTTTTCACTTCGCGCTTTCTCGATCGCCTGTGCCAGCGCCGTAGCGCGACTCCCAACGTCAGACGCATTCCCCTCTTTACCAAGCTGTCCCGCAAAGCCTTGCAATTCCGTGCTGGCGGTTGCCGTGCTCTTCAACATCGCCACGTAGGCGATGATCTGTTCGCTGGTCGCCTGCACTGCCAGCACCTGATGAAAATCCTTCAAGTCGTCTTTCTGATCCACGCCGCTCGCCCTGTTCCCTCCACTCAATCCGCCCCCGCCCGCGGCGCCGCCCCCAACATGCCCACCGCCGCCCCCGTGCTGGGCAAACACCTCGCACGGATACGCCAGTAATGCCGTACCCAAAATGATTGTGCTCAGTCTTGAACTGATATCTCTGCGAATCATAAGACAGTCTCTCACTAAGTTGACCAATCTCCTAAAACGCTGTCATCTTGGCGGAGTGGTTGCTTCGCGAAGCGAAACTGCCACCCAGTCGAAAGACCCCCTCGCCCGTTCGCAGCAGCATTGGCGCCGAAGGGAATTCCCGTCACCGCAAACCTCGTTCTTTTTCGGCGCGAGGGCTGTCCAGCGCCTCTCCAGCTTGGCTCAGGTCCAAGAAAAACTCCACCGACTTTACAGTTCTTTGCACAAGACGGGAGTTAAATGGTGACACCGTTTTGCGAGGATCGCTCTGGCGCTGGCTCGCCGGGCTCAAAATGTGTGTCTCATAACCTTGGTTCGATCACCCTAAGCCCGCGTACTTGGGTAAAATGGCGCTGGTTGAAAGTCGCTACCGCGCTTCCACTTTCCAAGGCCGTGGCTGCCACGATCAGATCATAAAAGCCGATCATTTTGCCCGAGGACTCCAAATCCGCCCAGATGCGGGCATGTTCAAGCGCCGTCGTCTCGGTGTAGGGAATAATCGGCAAGCTCGCGCAAATGTCTTGCAAGTACCGTTCGCGTTTCAGCCTGTGTGTGCCCGAAGATCGTTCCACGCCATGCCACAACTCCGCGATGGTAATGGCGGCGATCTCGCAGGGGTCGTTAGGCTGACTCTCTAACCAGGTGGCGAGATCAAAGGTCCCCCTCTCACCCCGGATGATCACGTCGGTATCAAGAAGGATTGCCATCGGCGGCGTCCACGGTCATCGCCAGCGGTTTTTCGGCGGTTTCAGAATCTTGCGGGCCGCACGCAGGTCCCGATTCCAGGCCTTGGCCTCTTCCACCGGCAAATCGGCCTTACGGAGAATCTTGGCCAAGTCGTGGGCCAGGCAAACCCTCTCGCCATCCGGTACCAATCGGGCCACCGGTGTGCCGTTCTTCATCAGCACAAACGTCACATTCTGATAACGCACGCGGTTCACGCACTCGGCGAAATTGCGGGCAGCCTCGGTAACCGAGATGGATGTTTTCTTCATAAAATCAGATTATCAGATTATACACAACTATGGACAACGAAGGATAAGGACAAGCCGGAGGAGAGAGTGCTGGACGCGCGCGCATCGCTGCTACTTGTACAGATGGAATGAAACCTCGGCGGTCATCTGCACGGCAACCGGCTTGCCGTCCTTGGTTCCGGCCTCGAACCTCCACTGCCGCACCGCTTCGATTGCTTTCTCGTCGAGGCCGCTTCCGAGACTTTGGGTAACCTTGATCATCGTGGGATTGCCGCTTGAATCTACGACTAGGGTGAGAACAGCCGTGGCTGTTGAAAAAGTCCGAG